>JAHIEP010000089.1 GCA_018901375.1 Nanobdellota archaeon | reverse complement strand
GTGGACGAGGTTTCTTGTTAACTTCCTCTTTAGGTGGACGAGGTTTCTTGTTAACTTCCTCTTTAGGTGGACGAGGTTTCTTGTTAACTTCCTCTTTAGGTGGACGAGGTTTCTTGTTAACTTCCTAAAAGTTTAGGGAGAGACGGTGAAAATCTTCCATGCAGAGGTCGACCATTTCGTTCATTTGTTTTTCTTGTTCGTTCATGAAATCGATGATTTCTCTGGGGATTGATACGGCGTATGAATTTCCTACGTATCTTAATTTTACTTTGAAGCTTTTTTTCTTGAGCGTTTGGAAATCTTCGTATTCTTTTAAGTCTTGTGGGTGGGTGATTTGGTTTTTGCATTTGTCGCAGGCGAGTGCTCTTAGTTGGAAGCCGTTTTTTATCAGCGTCGCTGGTTGCATTTTTTTGTTGCAGTTTTTGCAGAGGATTGTGTTTTCGAAAATGTCTGTAAGAACCCAAGGTTTCTTACCAACTTCCTTTGAATTAGTTTGAATACTGGTCATGTGTATACCAGCCGTATATACTTTAAAAACTTTTCGAAGTTTTTTAAGTATATACGGCTGGAGAGATTAGAAAATAGAGAATAGGTTTGAGTTGGCGGGCTTAAAGAGAAAATAGAAATTAGAGAATAGAGAATAGGTTTGAGTTGGCGAGTTGGGGAGGGTTGGATTTATAAAAGATGGTTGAGTTTGTATTTTATGGATGTTAAGGGATGTTGGAAAAGTGTTTGGGGATTTTTAAAGGAAGATAGTTGGAATTCTTTGTTGGTTACTTTGATTTTGGCGTTTGTGATTATTAAGTTTGTTTTTTTTCCGGCGCTTTCTTTTGTTACTGGGACGAGTTTGCCGTTGGTGATTGTTGAGTCGTGTTCGATGTATCATCACGAGGCTGGGTTGGAGAAAACTTTTGAGAGTTCTGTTTATGAGGATTATGGAATTTCTTTGGGGGATAGTTCGGGTTGGGATTTTCAGAATGGGTTTAGTAAGGGGGATGTGATTTTTGTCGTTGGTGCTCGGAACGTTAAGGTTGGTGATGTGATTATTTTTGAGGGCGGAGCACAGCATCCTTTGATTCATCGGGTTGTCGATGCTAATGAGCCTTATGCTACGAAGGGAGATAATTATAAAACGAATGGTAAGCAGCTTTCTGTCGAGAAAGAAATTTCAGAGAAGCAGTTGGTTGGGAAAGCGTTGTTTAAGGTTCCGTTTGTTGGGTGGGTTAAATTGATATTTTTTGAGATGGGGCGGCCACAAAGCCAACGAGGGCTTTGTCGGTAGTCGGACGATTCGGTAGTCGGTTGTCGGCTATGGATAATTTTATATATGATTATGTTTTGCTTTCTGAATGGAATTTTGTCCTAAATGTGGTGCGATACTTATGATGAAGAAAACTAAGGCTGGTTGTCCTCGGTGTAGCTATGTGGCTAAGGGAAAAGTTGATATGGAAATGAAAGAGGAAGTTCACGAGGCTGTTCCGGTTGCTGTTGTGGATGAAAAGGGTTCTAATGTGAATCCTATTACGGATTGGGTTTGTCGGAAGTGTGGGGCTAAGCGGGCGTATTTTTGGATTAGGCAGATGAGGGCTGGCGACGAGGCTGAGTCGAAGTTTTATCAGTGTGTCAAGTGTAAGAATACTTGTAGGGTGGATGACTGAACGAATCGGAGATTTGTTCAGAGTGTGTTAGAGTGTTAGTGTTTTAGAGTGTTAGTGGGGCTGGTGCAGTGTGTTAGAGTTTTAGTATGTTGGAATTTCTCATAATATTTTTATGGCCCCGAGGGGATTTGAACCCCCGACACCTAGATTAAGAGTCTAGTGCTCTAACCAGGCTGAGCTACGGAGCCATATAAATCTAAGAGAAAAAATTGTTTAAAAGGTTTGTTATGCGACGAGTTTTCGGATTGCTTCGATGTGTTCGGTTTTTAATTACTTATATATTCCATCTTTGAAATAATTTTATTAGATGTGGATAATCTAATTGTGATATGTATCCTCTTTTTAGAAGGCCTTCTTCGTCATAAAAGATTTCTGATATATCTATTAAAATTCTTTTAAAGTAAGCCTTGAATTGTTTTTCGTCTACGGAATTGCTTAGAATTAATATTGATATATGTTCGAAGAAATTGAATAAAAGTGCGTCCCTATCGTTCCATAAGAAAATTCTTTCTGCACTGTTTTTGGATTTTCTAATTTTTTCGTCGTATTCGTTTAGTTTGATTCTTAGAGAATTTTCTTTGGAGACCGCTGAGGTAAATGTCTCTATTTTGTTTTTTAATCTTTGTTCTTTTAGTGTCCGTCCAATAAATATTACCGAAATTAAAAACAATATTCCAGTAATGATATTAATAATCTCGTTTAGCATAACCACGTCCCCATCTAGAGTTTTTTTTGTTTTCGCTCTTTTTTTTGGGTTTTGGTTTTGTTGGCTTTTCTTTTTCCGACTTCGATGATTCTTTCATATTAATTTGAAGTGCAAATAGTTTATATAGATTTCTTATGCGACTAGTTTTCGGATTGCTTCTATGTGCTCGGCGACTTCGGTTCCTTTTTTTGTGAGTTTGATTATTTTGATTCTGCCCTTTTTCTCGAAGCTGACTAGGCCTAATTCCTCGAGGGTTTGAAGAATTTTTACGGCGTGGGAATATGTGCAGTCGACTTCTTTTGCTAGTTGAGAGCCGTACTTTGCCCTCGATACTTTCTTGAGAGCTATGAGCATCATTGCTGGCTTTCTTCTGAAAAATAAGTCGAAGTTGTCTCCCATGTTGTATTTGATTAAAACTATATGTTCTAATGTATATATTGAAATGAGAAATGGCTTTTAAGGTTTTCTCTTTAAAGTTATCTATATTGAGTAGATACAAAAAATGACTTTGTCATTTTTAGGGGGTAGGGGGTAGGGTTAGGGGTTAGGACTGGAGGGTTTCGTAGAGTTTTAGGTAGCCTTTTGATGCTAGTTCTATTTCATTGGCTTTTATTTCTACTTGTGTGTTTCCCGACGCTAGGGATTGTTTGAAAATTTCTTTTGAGTTGTTGGATATTATGGCTTCGACTAAATCTTTTTTTGTTGTTTCGAATTGGATGTCGGCGTTTTCGGAAAGTCCTTCGTATGTTTTGATTTCATTTTTTATTTCTGAGTAGAAAGTTTTTTCTTCTATTTTGAAATTGATGATTGGGTCTTCCAGGGTTAATGGGTTTTTGTGGAGTTGCCAGGCTTCGAGTTCATTGAGGATGAAGGAGATATATTCTGGCGTGATTTCAATGTCTTCTAAATTTATATTTGTTAGTTCTCCGTCGGTGTTTTGTGTTTCTCCTGCGCTGAAAAGTTTGAATCCGGATAAGGGGTTTTTTATTTGGACTTTTTCATTGGTTGAGAAAACTGTGTAGGCCGAGAAGGTTAGTGAGAAAAATAGGATTGCGGTGATTAGGATTACTATGGCGATTCGTTTTGGGCGTTTTGCTTTGGCGATTATTTTTTCTGCGTATGCGAGTTTGTATCCTCGTTTCTGGAAACCTTCGAGAATTTCGGCTTTAGATTTTTTTGCGTTGAATGAATTTCTTGCTTTTTTTATTAATTCTTTGTCGTCCATTTATTGGGATGGAAAAATCTATTAATAAAAGTTTGGGATACTAGGGGGTAGGGGGTAGGTATTAGGTATTAGGGGTTAGGTATTAGGGGTTAGAATAACTTGGCTTCTGAATTGAAAAGGAACACGGATTACACGGAGAGGGGTGATTGCGTTTGGGGATTTTTGGGTTTAGGTAAATTTAAATAACTTCTTAATTTGTTTTTATGATGATAGATATTAAGCTAATTAGGGAGAGTCCGGATTTGGTTAGGGAGAATATTAGGAAGAAGTTTCAGGATGATAAGTTGAAGTTGGTTGACAGGGTTATTGAGTTGGACTTGAAATGGCGACGGGAAAAGAAGAAAGTTGATGATTTGAGGAGTGAGAGGAATAGGATTTCTGAGTCGATAAATAAGTTGATGAAGAGTGGGAATAAGTCGAAAGCTAAGGATTTGATTGTGGAGGCTAAGGAGATTCCTTTGAAGATTGAGAAGGTTGAGGGGAAGGCGTCGAAGCTGGTTGGTGAGATTGAGGAGATTATGATGAAGATTCCGAATATGATGTGGAAGGGTGTACCTCTTGGGAAAAGTGATGTTGATAATGTTGAGATTCGGAAATGGGGGAAGATTCCGAAGTTTGATTTTGAGGTGAAGAATCATGTTGAGATTGGGGAGGCTTTGGACGTTGTTGATTTTGATAAGTCGGCGAAGGTTGCGGGGAAGGGTTTTTATTATCTTAAGGGAGATTTGGCTTTGTTGAATCAGGCTTTGATTTCTTTTGCTCGGGATTTTATGATTAAGAAAGGTTATACTTATATTGAGCCGCCTTTGATGTTGAATGAGAAAGAGATTTATGCTTCGATGGATAAGAATGCGATTGCGGAATCTGTTTATGAGATTAAGGGGGCGAAGAAGGGTTTGATTGGGACGGCTGAGCAGTCGATTTTGGCTTATCATTCGGGGGATACGATTATGGAGCGCGATTTGCCGAAGAAATATTTTTCTTACTCGATGTGTTTTAGACAGGAGATTGGGGCGCATGGGATAAATGAAAAGGGGCTTTGGAGGACGCATCAGTTTAACAAGGTTGAGCAGTTTGTTTTTTGTATGCCTGAGGATTCAGAGAAGATTTATGATGAGTTGCTTGCGAATTCTGAAGAGATTGTTCAGGCTTTGGAGTTGCCGTATAGGGTTTTGGAACTTTGTACTGGGGATTTGGCGGATTGGAAATATCGGAGTGCGGATATTGAGGTTTGGAGACCGACGATGAAGGCTTTTGGGGAGGTTGTTAGTTTGTCTAATTGTACGGATTATCAGGCGAGGAAGTTGAATATTCGATATGTGTCTAAGGATGGGAAGACGAGGGGGATGGTTCATACTTTGAATGATACGGCTCTTGCGACTTCGAGGATTATGGTTGCGATTATGGAGAATTTTCAGAATAAGGATGGGAGCGTTAGTGTTCCGAAGGTTTTGGTTCCTTACATGGTGGATGGAAAAAAGGTTATTGGAAAGTGAAAAATAAAATAATAATAATAGGCGTGGTGGTTTTGCTCGTTTTGATAGGCGTGATTTTTGTTGGTTCTAACATAATTGTACCTAGGGATAATTTGGAAGT
>JAHIEP010000088.1 GCA_018901375.1 Nanobdellota archaeon | reverse complement strand
TTGCTTTCTTGGTTTGAGATAGGTTTTGAGTTTTCGTTGGGTGGCGTAGAAAATTTCTGATTATGCTATTTGGTTTGATTTAAAATTTGTTGTGTAACTTGCATACTAATTAAAAAGAACACGGATGGGGACAGGATGACACGAATGACACGGATTTCTGATTGGGTTATTTCTTCCATGAAAAATTACGTCGTCTTCGACGCCGCATTTCTCATGGAGTTTGGATTAAGAGGATTGTTGTGTGGCTTTTTTTGTGGTGTAACTTTTTTATTATGTAACTTGGGCAATTTTTATTATGTGACTTGGGTAATTGGGGAGGCGGATTGTGCAAACTTTACGTTTATGTGTAAACGGAATTATTGCTTTCTTGGTTTGAGATAGGTTTTGAGTTTTCGTTGGGTGGCGTAGAAAATTTCTGGGGAGATTATTGAGGGGTGGGTGCCTTTGTTTATTTTGCCGTCGAATTTTATTTCTCCGAGGTAGGTTCGGTTTGATAGGATTTTTTTTAAGCCGTTGACTGAGAGAGAGAAGTTTTTGGCAAGGGAGTTTAGGGAGTAGTTTCTTGCGAGGAATGTTTTGAAAAGGGAGTGGACTCTTGAGGCGTCTTCGTTTGGGGTTAGGTTTCCGTTGACGACGTCGTAGCCGAGCGGTGGTCTTGTTTGGAGTCTTCCTATCGTCGCCATTTTTTGCATTCCTTGTTTTTGTTTTTGTCCTGGGAAAGTTTTGTATTTTCTAAAAGTGTCTAGGATTTTCCAATCGATTTTTTCTGATATGTAATTTTGGAAATCTATTGGATTGTTTGGGGCGAATGTTTTGCAGATTTGGCAGACTGGGCTTTTGAAAATTTTTGTTTCTTTTGGATCGATGTAACCACATTTTTTGCATGCCATATTCTTTTATGGGGGACGTTGTTATAAAGATTGTGAAAGTGTGTGTTGGAGAATATGAAATGTTAAAAGGGTGGGTGTTGTTAATTGTTGATGAAGGAAATTGTTTTGTATGTTGGGGGAGACGATTCTAATCATGCGGGGAAAATTAGGGGAGAAATTCTTGTTGCTACTTTTTCTGTTTTAGAGGGAGATGATGAGATTGTTAGGCTTGGAAATAAAAGAGATTACGAGGGGGCGTTGCGATATATGTCTGAGAGAGGTCGGGATTGGAGATTTACGGTTAGGGCTGGAGACCAGTATCGTCATGGAAGTCAAAACGTTCCGTTTGTTTTGCCGACGCTGATTAACCATTATCTTCATGGCTTTAGAGGAGATGTCTCTGGTGTGTGTGCGTATGTTGATGGAGAATTGAAAAGCTGCGAAAGGGGAAAATTTATTGAAACTGTTATGGGACTTCCTTGTGCTGAATCTGTGAGCAATGTTTCTGTTAGTGGATTTGTTAAAAAAAGGTTTGCTCGTGGAACTGGGTTTTCTAAAAGATATGAATGTCCGAAATTAGTTTGGGCGGCTGATTCGATTGCTAATGGATTGTTTCGGAAATGTTCTATTTCGGATTTGTTTTCTCATCGGAAAATAATTGTTCCTTATATTGATAGATAGTTTCGTTTATGTGTAAACGTAAGTTTATATAGTCTGGATTTGTCTACTTGTATGGCTGATTTGGTTGTTTATGACATGAAGGGATTGAAGCAGGTAAAGAAGGTTTTGTTTGGGCGGGCGATGTTTGGTTATTTGGATTCGAGTTCTGGTGGGAAATATAAATATGATAGAAAGGGTTTGATCGACGAGGTTTCTTGTTTTAGGTTTTCGGAAAATGTGATTGCTTGTAAAGGAAGTCGGGACACGAAGGCTGTTGTTGATTTATTGAGGGAGTTTAAAATTGGGTATGAGAAATATCGGGCTAGTATTTCTAATTCTAAGTTTGTTTGATTCTGAATGTTTCTTGGTTTGGGATAAGTTTCTGGGTTGTTTTTTCCCATGAAAAATTACGTCGTCTTCGACGCCGCATTTCTCGTGGAGTGGGTTTGGTGGATTGGGCGACTTTTGTTATTGTGTGGCTTGTGCAAACTTTACGTTTATGCGTAAACGGAATTAGAGAGTGTCTATTGGATGGGTTTGTTATTTGGCTTGGGCAGCTTTTGCTATTTGGCTTGGGTAGCTTTTGCTATTTGGCTTGGGTAGCTTTTGCTATTTGGCTTGGGTAGCTTTTGCTATTTGGCTTGGGCAGCTTTTGCTATTTGGCTTGGGCAACTGGGGCGGCGGATTGTGCAAACTTTACGTTTATGTGTAAACGGAATTAGAGAGTGTCTATTG
>JAHIEP010000087.1 GCA_018901375.1 Nanobdellota archaeon | reverse complement strand
TAAAAGCCTATTCAAAAAATTCTGTCTAAACTGATGATAAGTTTCTGGTCGACCAATATCAATAAAATAACCATTATGCAAAAATCCAAACAACTTTCCTTCTTCGGCAAGTTTAGGAAAAATCCCCTCTATAGAAACCTTTTTGCCAGAAGGAATTAAATCCAAAATACTTGGCTCAAATAAATAAACACCAGCATTAATCTTAGAAACTCCAATTCTTCCCTTTTCAAGAAAACTGACAACCTTATTGTTTTCAACCAAAACCGAACCATAATTAGAAGAATCCTTGGCTTCAGTTAAAACCATACTAGCGCCACCAAAACACATCGATTTATGAAATTCCAAAAACTTCATTAAATCAGCGTCGAGATAAGAATCCCCATTCAAAACAAAAAAAGTTCCATCGATATATTTTTCAGCCTTCTTTATCGCACCAGCAGTTCCAAGCGGTACATCCTCCTCGGAATAAGTAAGATTAACTCCAAAGTGCCTTCCGTCTCCAAAATAACTCTTGATCACATCTGCTTTGTAATAAACACAAAGAATAATATCCTTTAGCCCAAACTCTTTTAAAAAATTTATCTGATGTTCCAAAAAAGGCTTCCCCGCAATCAATGCCATCGGCTTCGGAACATCACTAACGACCTCTCTAAGCCTAGTTCCAAATCCGCCCACCAAAATTACCACTTTCATTTTAAATATAATTATGATTAAATCTCATAATAATCTTTTATACTTACACCTTTTCTCTCCAATAATCTAAAGTATCTCGCAACGTTTTACTAAAAGGAATCTCCGGTCTCCACCCAGTAGCTTTCTCAAACTTATCGACACAAGGAATCTGCAAAGTTACATCTGCGGGTCTAATTAAATTCGGGTCTTCCAAAATATCAATCTTTTTCAAATTGGAAAACTTAATCAACCTGTCCAACATATCCCCAACCCTCATAGTCTCATTTCCTCCAATATTATAAACCTCGCCCGGTTCACACTTATTAACCAATAAATAATACGCACGAACAGCATCTCGAACATCCGAAAAAGTTCTCACCGAATCCAAGTTGCCAACCTTAATAATAGACTCCTGCAATCCTTTCTCAATCTGCGCAATTTGTTTAGCAAAAGCAGAGACAACAAAAACCTCTCCTCTTCTAGGTCCCGTATGAGTAAACATTCTCGTCCTTATCGTTTTTAACCCATCAGTAAGAAAATATTGCAATCCCGCCATGTCTTCTCCAACCTTCGAAAGAGCATATGGCGAAGCTGGCCTTAAAGGATTAGTTTCCTTTATAGGTATTTCGCTTTCCAAAGGCTGCCCATAAACTTCCGAAGACGAACAAATATGAATAATTGGGTTATAGCCGTCTTTCTTTTTTAATCTCTTAATAACATCAAGTAAATTAATAGTTCCAATCACATTAGTTTCAATTGTACTAGCCGCCTGCCCATAACTATCCTTAACATAAGATTGAGCAGCAAGATGATAAATAACATCCGGCTTAATATTTTCAACACAATCTAAAACAGAAGCATAATCACGAAGCTCACAAGGAACTAAATTCAACCGACCCTCAATATTTTTAATATTATCTCGAGGACTTCTCCATCTATAAGTACCACATACCTTCTCGTTTTCATTCAAAAGATATTCCGCCAAATGACTTCCAACAAATCCAGTTATCCCAGTTATTAAATTTTTAACCATAGTTATTCATTAGCACAAATTCCCCAACGTAAAGTTTCTCAACTCAAATTCCTTAGCCATAATTCAATCACCCGGCCTTACTTTTAATGCTTTATGGTGATGTATAATATACTACCAAAACCATCTAAAACTATTTAAAAGAAATTTTTTTAATTCTTTTATGGAATATTATAACACGCAAGCAAACGATACAAAATTAGAAATCTTCAAAAAAATGTGTCACATCAGAGCTTTTGAAAAACAAGTAAAAAAATCCTACGACACCCATGATATCAAATGCCCTGTCTATTTGTCTATTGGGCAAGAAGCAACGTCTGCAACAATTTCCACCATATTCAAACCAGATTTAATCTTCACTCAACACAGAGGACACGCATATTATTTATCATTCGGAGGAAATAAAGACAAAATAATAGACGAATTATTAGGAAGAGACTCTGGTTGTAATAAGGGCAAAGGGGGTTCTCCTGGTATTCAAGATTTAAACATTGGAATGATTGGCCATCATGGACTAATCGGAGAAAATGTCCCATTAGCAGTAGGTGCAACATTAGGAGACTCGACAAAAAAAACCCTATGTGTATTCGGAGACGGAGCCGCAGAAGAAGATTACGTTTTCACAGCGATGGCTTTTGCACAGACCCACAAACTCCCAATACTTTTCATCTGCGAAGATAATGATTTATCAATACTCACAAAAAAACAAGTCCGAAGAAACTGGGAATTAACCGATGCTCTCAAAGCAATCGGAATGCCCACCGCCAACATTCCCGACGATCCAGAACTTATCACACCATACATAAAAGAATTCATAAACAAACTTCCAGCATTTATTAATTGCAAAACATGCAGACATCTCTGGCACGTCGGAACAGGACAAGACGGAACGCCACAAACAGATAGACTAGAAGAATACAAACAAAAACTTTTAGAAATAGGATATGAGCTAGAGCAATTACAAGAAATCGAAAAACAAAAATTGACGGAGGCTGAAGTTTTATGGCGCAAACACTTGCAGAGACAATAAAAGAAATAACACGAAAACACCTAGAAGAAAATAATGGAATCATTCTAGGACAATGTCTCAGCGCAGTGGGCTGGGTAAACAACACAGTTCCAGATACAAAAAATATAATAGAACTTCCAATGACAGATATAGCAGGAGCAGGAATCGCAGCAGGATTAGCAATCACGGGCAGGCGACCAATCTTCGTAATTAGATTCCAAGATTTCATGTTTCTAAATTCCAGCACTTTAGTAAACTATACGGCCAAAGCAAAAGAAATATTCAACATAAGCGTACCAGTATTTATCAGAGCACTCGCAACAGAAGGAAACGGAACGGGACCAGTTCACTCAGCTGTCTTGCACAGCATCTTTATGCACATGCCGGGATTCAAAGTTTGCTCGCCTATGACTCCAGGAGAATACACACAAGTCTGGGACGAATTTATGAAAAGCGACGGACCAATCTACGTCAGCGAACATAGAAAAAGTTTCAATCAAACAGACGAAATACCAGATATCATTTCTCCCGACGCGGACATCACAATCTATGGAATTTCAACAGCACGTTTCAGTGCAATTCAAGCTATCGAAACACTAAAACAAGAAGGGATAAAATGCAACTTCGTAAATATCCTATGGCTAAAGCCACTAGACCTAACGGAAAAATTAACAATGCCGCTAATGAAATCCGGAATAGGATTAGTAGTAGACACGGATTTCGAAATAGCAGGAGCATCACAATCCATCGCATACGAATTGATGAAAAAAACAAATAAATATGTAGAGGCACTCGGAGCAGAAGATAGAAGTGTGGGCACAGCACAAAGATACGAAAACGGAACACCGAGCCCAGAAAAAATAATCACAAAAATTAAAGAATTAATAGAAATCAGAAAAAATTCAAATTGTGGATAAGTATCTTTGAAAGAAAGGCTTTAATTTCCTAAATAAAGGCACCTTCTCAATTTCTTTTCTTGAAAACAGAAAACCACCCTTACCCTCCATAACTTTTACATTAGGCAGAAACTTCAAATAATCATTAGAAACAATGGCCTCATATAGAGTAAAATTATATTTCTGACCAAGAACATTAATAAAATCATGATCTTCAATTCGTCGAACATTTTTCAAAAGCACACGAACTACATTCTCACCTAATTCTTCTTCAATCTCTCTACTTAACGCAGATTCCTCACTCTCTCCTTCTTCAATTGCTCCACCAAAAAGAGTATAATGAAGCCGATATTCTTCTATGTGATAACTATCATCTTTTTGCTGAAGATAAAAATGAGTGCGCTTATCGTTAGTAACAATAACACCAACACCACGAGGAAGTAATTTGTCCATATAAAAAAACCGCACAATGTTTTATTAATGTTCGTATAACATTCAAGAATAAAAGCACGCAATCACAATAAAATTTAAGAACGCTTTTTTAATCTAATAATTAATAATGAAAATTTTACTAGTAAATCCACAAATACCACATAATTTTTATAATGACGAATTTCACCTCCCGTCAGGAGTACTTGCCATTGGTTCAGTTCTAAAAGAAGCAGGCGAAAATGTTAAACTCCTGGACCTAAAAGTTTCTCAGCATAAAAATCCAGATGTTTTAACGGACGTCCTCGACTCCGAATTTGCAAAAACCGCGCACGATTACAAACCAGATTTAATCGGATTCGGAGGTCTGTTCTCCGGAAATTTTTTAGACGTCTTAAGAATGTCCAAGCTTTCAAAAAAAAATTCTCCAGATACGCCAATAATTATGGGCGGAACCCACCCCACAATGTATGCAAAAGAAATTCTGGAAAACTGCCCCTCGCTAGACTACCTAACACTAGGCGAAGCAGAAAGCACAGTCGCCGGTTTCATAAAAATACTAAGACAAGGAAAAAGAGATTTCTCGGGACTAGAAGGTTTCGCATATAGAAAAAAAGGGTTACCAACAATCAATGAAAGAACAAAAAATTTTTATATCAAAGACTTAGATTCACTTCCCTTCCCGGCTTATGAACTTATCAATTTCGAAGATTACGACGTAGACACAAGCACGTGGCACAATCCAAAAAATCTCAAAATAAGAACCGAAATTCCAATAAGCACCAGTAGAAGCTGCCCTTATGACTGCAATTTTTGCGCATCGTCAGAAATTATGGGAAGGGGATTCAGAAAAAGGTCTGCAAACAATGTCCTAGACGAAATAGAATATTTATATCACGAACACCAACAAACACATTTCGGAATTATGGACGACAACTTTACATTCGACAAACAAAGACTTCTAGATATCTGCAACGGAATAAATAAAAGAAGCCTAGACATTCAGTTTGAAACTCATAACGGAGTATCAATAAAAACACTAGATGATGAAATAATTGAAGCAATGGCAAACGCAGGACTAACAAGAGTCGCACTTCCGATAGAAAGTGGCTCAGATTACATCAGGAACCAAATTATGAGAAAAGAACTAAAACGAGAAAAAATATACGAAGTCGTAAACACATTAAAAAAATATGACAGCATTTTTTTAAGGGCATTCTATGTTATTGGAATGCCAGAAGAAACAAAAGAAACTTTACAAGATACATACAATATGATTAAAGAGTTAGAATTAGACAAAGTCCATTTAACAAACATAATTCCCTTTCCTATGACGAGGGTTTACGAACAAGCCAAAAAAGACAATCTATTAAGAAACGTTAATCCCGACGAGCTATATCTTTCAGACAAAATGTATCAAGCTAATTTCAATACCTATTTCATAAAACCCTACAATATGGAAATAGAAGAATTACATGAATTCAGACAAAAGTGCGAAGACATGATTAAATCAAAACACACAAAACCTTAAAAACAAAACCCCTCTGATTAAATTATGAAAAAAGCATTAATGCTCACGGGAAATCTAGTTCAAGACCACGAATACATCTATCCTTACTACCGACTAAAAGAAGAAGGCTTCGAAGTTACAACCGCACTTAAAGACGCGAAGCCATGCGTAGGAATATTAGGAACAGCAATACCTTCAGACAGAGACGCAAAAATAATAAGCTACGAAGACATGAGAGTTGAAGATTTCGACATACTAGTAATTCCAGGCGGAGCAAAATGTATGGAAAAACTAAGACAAGAAAAAAGGTTTGAAGAATCGGACAAATTAAGAGAGGAAATTATTAAACTTGGTTTTGAAGTTAAAGATTAATTTTTTTAATACCAAACTTATTCTTAACAATTATCCCGATATGATCTATTAAAGGATATGATTTTCTGACTTCTGCCATGAATTTTTCCGATAAATTGGTGGTGTAATTTCCAAATCCCGCCTTTTCACTTTGAGAACAAAGTTTTCCTTCCCATTCACGTATTATCGAAAGCACTTTTGCCCCAATTTTATTAAATTCATCCTGCATCAGATCTTGATCCAAACTGTATTGCATATGAAGTTTGGTAAAAGCACTAAAAATTTCTTTTTTATTTGTGATCATCCTTTCAAAATATTCTCTGTATTTAGTCATATTCCAGTAATTAAAGCGATTTAATCTATTAATTTCAAGCCCTAAATTTCAGTTTTGGTTGGAATCTTTTTATTTTGTTATGTATAATGAAATTATG
>JAHIEP010000086.1 GCA_018901375.1 Nanobdellota archaeon | reverse complement strand
GATTGTTATATTCTTGATGTTGATTATTATAGGGAGGCTGTTGGGTTAATTAAGGAGAAAATTAAGAATCCTCATAATCCTTTCTCCCCTCGACAAAATTTAACTTAATTCCAAGTCCAGAAAAATTCTTTTTACACCAATCAATCTCATCCGAAAAAACATAAAACTTCGGATTCTTAATTTTCTCCTTAATTAACCCAACAGCCTCCCTATAATAATCAACATCAAGAATATAACAATCCTTTAATTTCAAAACATCCCCCCTCCTTACATGAATACTAACCGAATTACAAGACCCAATTTCCTTCAACAACTCTTTTATCTCAACCTTATTCTCATCCTTCAAACTAAACTCTTTTTGAATAATGCCTATTATATCCTTAAAAAATTTATCCTCTCCAAAATATCCCATGAGATAAGTGTCATCAGGAATCTTATAAAAATCCTCAATCAAACCAGTCGTAGGAAAATAAACAACCTTCCTATCAAACAATTTAAACTTGTAAAGAAACCTATCAATAGGCCGAATCCAGGTTCTGAACAAATGTCTCAATACATCTCCCCTCGTCGCCCTCTTTGCGGAAATATTAAACTTATCTAAAACAACATCCCAGCTTCCCCCAAATTTATAATTAGGATGAGGCCATGCATCCAAAAAAGAACTATCAATCTTATGTTCCGTTCTCCAATGCTCAGCCAAAGCCCGTCCCGCCGCATAAACATACATAGAATTCCCAAGTCCTCTTCCAACTTCAGTAATTATCATCAGTGTTCCAGCCTCCTTGACGAATCCCGCCAACTCGGGCAGCATAACTGCCCTTTCAAAACACCGAAACACCGAAACCCCGAAACCCCGAAAATGCGAAGCATTTTAGTGCTCAAGCCTCTTTTTAATTTTCAAAACCAACCAACAATGCGGAAGATAAAAAGCTGTATTCTTAAACCGCCTTCTCTTCTGAATAACCCTAGACATAAACCCAAGCTTACTCAACTGGTCCCGCAACTCTTCCAACTTCCATCTACAAACATGACACATCACAGAATTTTCCTGACCACTCCTATCCAAATCTAACGGAGTATACGGAACAGAAATATAACCCACTCCCTCATCATCCATAATATCATAAACCTGAGCCATAAGATACAACGGATTCTTAATATGTTCCAAAGTCTCCATTACGAAAATAGTTTTATATTTTTTTTTCAATTTAGGCAACTTACTCGTCAAATCAGCCTCGATAAAATTATAATCCCCCGCTAAACTTTTCCCTCCAGCAATGTCAAGTATATCAGCTTTCTCAATTCCAAAAAAATTCAAAAAAGCCCCAGGCCCCCCACCAATATCCAAAACTGGCTCCGCATACTCAAATTTCAAATCTCTATAAAGATTAGAAAAATACTCTTTCTTTCTACCTATATAATCTTTCCAAATTTCCTCCGCAAGTTCTTTATTCATTTCAACGCTTCCTTATAAATTTCTTTTAATTTTTCATCCCTGATGCCATACGAAAACTTCCCACCTTTTATTTCCTTTTGTGCAGCAATCCCCATACGCCTCCTAACCTTTTCATTCTCCACCAAATAAGAAACCTTCTCAAATAAATCATCAACAGTTTTCTCATTATTATCTAAACTTTCAAGCTCCCACTTATCGGGCTCATCAACAACAAACCCAGTCTTTCCATCCTTAATCAACTCACTACGAGAAAGCCCACCAACCGAAACAACCGGAATTCCGAAAGCCATCGCCTCTGTTATCGCAAACCCAAACGTATCAGTAAAAGACGGATAGACCAAAATATCGGTCGCCGGATAAATTTTTTCAAACAACTCACTCTGTAAAATCATTCCAGAAACCTTTATCTTTTTATTCTTCTCGTATCGAGCCCTAACCTCCTCAGGAACCTCGCTAATCACCAACCCCTCGACGTTATCATATTTCTTAGTCAGTCTATCCATAACTTCCAATGCATAAAGGCCCCCCTTAAAATAAAACCTCCGAGAAACATAAAGCAAACGAATCTTATCACTCTTAATTTTCTTAAAATTAACAGTCGGAATCCCAGGATAAACAACTTCAACCTTATCTTTCACCTCAGGAAATTCCTTAACAATCCCATCATAAGCCCACTTCGTCCAAGCCAAAATTTTCTTACAGTTATCTCTCATTAAAATCTTCCCAACATATTTTCCAGAAGGATGCTTGTCATAATTAGCCGCCAACCAAAACTGCCCAACCCATTCCGTATCCGTAACCCACGGACCCTCATTCAAACTCAAACAATGCGCAGCATGAATCAAATCATAATCTCCCCTAGGACTATAATGAGCATTAGGAATCGGCAAAGGCAAAACCCTCAAAACCCATCTAACAAATCCTTTCGTCTTATGCAAAACATTCATCTTCCATTTATTCACAACAGTCCCGCCCTTCTGATTCTGCCCAACGTACTCAACATCAGCAGGCGAACTCTCTAACAAATATTTATAATAAGGAGAATCGGCAAACTTCCAAGGCCTCTGCAAATAAACTTTAACCATATTAAAGAAAAATAAAAACCATATAAATATCTATCCCTATATCATTTTCTACTCCAATATCTTTGCAAATAAACCAATATCTACCGGAAGAACAACTTCAAAATTACGCAAGTTTGCCCTTTTTTTAAAATTCAAAATACCTATTCCTACAACTTCATCTGTCTCTGTATCTTTAAAAATAGTAATATCATCACTTCTCTCTTCACCATAATTACTTCTCGCTTCTCCGACTCGTATCTCTAAAAAATCTCCTTCCTCGTCGTAATATATTCTTAATTGTCCTTTCATCTTATTCTAATACTAGCTACAAAATGCGCTGTCACCACAAAACCAATGTCGTTTAAATAATTAACTATCACCTTCAAATATTTCAATTTCAATTTTTTATGTTTAAAAAATTTATAATAATTATAAATAAATCCATCCTGTTTAATGATTTTATCTGGATTTAAAATTGTTTGTCTTATCTCTTCTGGATTTTCAATATCAGGATGTTCCAATTTTATATGCTCGCCCCATCTCTCCATAGAAAGATGAACCCCCCTACCAGCTCTGTCAATCACCTCAAAAACAATCCCCACAACTCAACATAAAAACTTAAATATTTAAAACTATCTCCCACATAAACCTTCCCCCAAATTTTAACTACAAATCAGTAGAAGCCTACCGCCCTTCATTGACCCTATCCACCATCGCCCTCATCTCAGAATCCTTCACATCCATTTTCTTCTCTCCCGAAGTAATCCCCCATTCCGAAACAATCGCATCCTCAATACCAATAAAAGCATGCGCCTTCCCGGCCGGAATCATCCTCGAATCACCAACTCTTAAAACCTCCTCGCTGTCTCCACAAATATACCTAATCGCACCACTAACAATAACCATATACTCATCTTTATCATGAACACACCCTCCACGAGCAGCTCCCTTCTTGACTTCCAAAAAAGTAAATTCCTTCCCGCCTTTCAATAACCCCTCGGCAAGATGAATCGCCCCCCGAGAATCCTCATGAATTTTCTCAAACTTAACTTCTTTAGGAGAAGAATAAAACTCCTCAATCTTCTCACAAACAAAACTCATCTGCTCCACATCAATCGCCGGACCATTAGGCAACCAAACACAATTATCAGCAAAATAATCCGCCCCCTCAAACCGAAACTCCACCAACTCATCCGACCCCCCGACCCCCCGACCACCGACCACCGAATCCTGCCGATAGGCAGGATTCCTATGCACAGAAGGCCAGCAGGCACGACAATGAACATCAAACGATTTCAAATAATCAATCAACTCATCTCTATCCTCAACAAGTACATCAACCCAAATCGGAACCTCTCCCTTATTCAAATCAACAACAGGAAACTTAACTTCATCAACATTCACAAGTCTTTCGGCATAAAACTTCCACTGCTCAACCAACATCGCCTTCCGCCTCTCAATCCCCTTAAACTGACTCAAAGCCAAAGCCGCAGACAAATCATTAAACTTCAAATTATAGCCCTCAATCTCATGCAAAAATTCCTTATTCGAAAGCCGCCCAAAATCACGAAGCCTCCGAATCATTTCATAATATTTATCGTCGTCAGTTACAATAATCCCACCCTGCCCGCAAGTTACAATCTTATTCGATTGCAAAGAAAAGCAACCAACCTTCCCAATCGTCCCCAAAAACTTTTCACCATTTTTAGAACCAAGTGCTCCAGCTGCATCCTCAATCACCGTCAAATTATTTCGAATTGCAACATCCATAATTCTCTCCATCTCAGCACTCCGACCAAGAGTATGAACCGGAACAATCGCAGCTGTCTTATTAGAAATAGCCACCTCAATCTTAGAAGCATCAATCGTTCCCCTCGCTATTTCAACATCAACAAAAATAGGAGTACCCCCAGCCCAACTTACCGCATTAGCCGTAGCAATCATAGTCATATCCGGAACAATAACTTCAAAATCCTCCAACCCCCGAATCACAGCGTCGGCCTTCAATGCCAAAAAAAGCGCAGCCGTAGCACTCGTAGTCAAAACAACATACTTAACACCCAAATAATTCCTAATCATCTCCTCAAGCTCACAAGTCTTCGGACCCTCATTAACATAAGAATCACGAATCACTTCAGAAATTTCTTCCAACGCCCCAGAATCAAATCTCGGCTCATTCCAATTTATTCTCGCCATTTTTCAACTGCCTCTTTATATTATCAATTATCTCCGAAGAAAATTCCCCATCAAGTTTATCTAACCCCCTAAAAAGCTCATCAACCCTTTCAGCACTTTTTTTCTTACTTAAACGAAAAGCAAGTTCTTTCCCCTTATCCAAAATTTCATCATCAGAAAAATTTTCATTCATAGCAATAAGTCCCCTCTCCTTCATCTTCTCTCTCAAATCTGAAGCCAACATTAATCTAACCAATTCTTTAAATTTAGTTTTAGGTTCCCAATTCAAAATTTTTCCAGCCTTTGTAGCATCTCCCAATAAAGCTGGAACTTCAGCAGGCCTCTTAAACTGATTATCAATTTCAATAAAGTCCTTGTAATCCAAACCAAACAAATCAAAAGCAACCTCGAGAAATTCTCTAACCGTATGAGTCTCCTTTGTGGCAATCACAAAATCATCAGGCTTTTCGTGTTGCATAATAAGCCACATCGCTTCAACATATTCTTTAGAAAACCCCCAGTCTCTCTTCGCCTCTAAATTGCCAAGTCTAATTTTATCTCGTCCCCCAATTAAAATATCCGCAATACACAAAGTAATCTTACGGGTTACAAAATTTAAACCACGACGAGGAGAATTATGAACATGACACTTTCCAACTCCACAATGAAACTCTCCAGATGATGTTGTCAAATCATAAAACCAACCCTCGTAAGAAGGCATATCAATAATCTTTTTTACTTCCATTGCATCTTTCTTTAAGTGATGGACGGCACAAGCTTCCCCTCCATTTTGAATTTTTCTAATAAAAGTCCTAGATATTCCACTATCTCGACAAATCCCCCTTTGGCTATTCCCCAAAGCCACCATTTCCTTAACTTTTTCTTCCTTATCCTTGTTATCAATATCCGAAAGAATATTCATTGAATAAAACAGTCTACCGTCATCTTTAATTTCTAAAGATAAATTGATATCTTGTTTTGTAGTCATATCTATCAAATACCATAATCCCAAAGCCAAAGTTGCAGAATTAGTTTTAAAATTTCTAAATTCATAAGTACAAGAATTTTGCTTTAATCCATCAGCAAGATTATATCCCCTAAGAAAAGCCGTCATAATTTCTTTTGAAGAATTGAGAATAACCTTAGGAACCCTTTTTTTCTTATCTTTATTGTATATATCCAAATTCCTCAGCCAATCATTTCCTCCGCTAAGACCCAACTGTCCAACTATCTTCCCCTTATCAAACCCAGATTTAGAAGGATAATAAAGAGTCTGCCCTCCAGTAACCTTCCTCCATAAAGAATCAAATTTCTCCCTAATCTCTTCAGAAGAATTAGTAAATTTACCCTTTACGGAAGTAGAATTTTTCACATAACTTATAGACCCATCACCTACCATCAACCCCATAAGTTCAGCTTCCTCTGTAGAAATATTACTTACATAATTTTCTTGCTTAGGAAACTCAATAACTTCAATTTTATCCCCAACCTCTATTTTTCCAATTTCTTTTTCTTCGCCATCCTTCATAAAAGCAATATGGCTGGAAGTTGCCATAAAAGCACCAGAACGAGAATTTACAAATCGAGGTTTTTTATTATCATTTTTCAAATCGTGAGGATAGGCCGAAGCATGACTAACATCTACCCAACCTCCCTTACCTAAAATCTGTATTCCTTCAACATCTTTCTCCTGGTAACAATTTTTACCTTCATCAAATCCAACAATTTCACCTATCGGCTTAATGTCAAATTCCTCCTCGACAACTTTCTTAACAAACATCGGCATAAACGAAGTAATTGTCTCGTGGTTGAACAAAATTCCGTTACACGCAAAAACTCCATAAGCATTCCGATAAAGCCGAGTTAAATGATAACCAGCCAACTTCGCAATTCCATACGGACTCTGCGGCATCATCCTAGTTTCTTCATTCTGCGGAGGCGGTGTAATTCCAAACATTTCCGAAGACGAAGCCTGATAATATTTACAATCTAATTTCAAATCCTTAATCGCCTCCAAAATTCTCAAAGGACCAAGCGCATTAAAATTCATAGTCGATTCGGGACACTGAAAACTAATCCCAACATGGCTCTGCGCCGCCAAATTATAAACCTCATCAGGGTTCACACTTTCCAAAATATTTCTAATACTTGTAGAATCAGCCATATCTCCATAAAGCAAATAAAAAGGAGAATCCTTCCCTTTCCCATAAACCTCATCATAAATATCCAAATGGTCTATTCTTTTAGTATTAGGAAAACTCGCCCGCCTAATAATCCCCCGAACCTTATATCCCTTAGATAATAAAAACTCAGAAAGATAACTCCCATCCTGCCCACCAATCCCAGTAATCAAAGCAACCTTCCCATTCCATACCCAATTATTGTCCATAAAACAAAATCACAAAAAACAATATATAAAGATATATGAGATAAAACCATCATATCCCCCTAATATCTAAAACTCAACCCCTAATCCCTAGCAGGCTTATCAGCCTCGAGATTCAAGCTAATTAAGTATCCACCATCCTTATCAAACGGATTCTCCTTGCTCGGAACGAATCCCTCATGAGGCAAATAACATTGAGAGTGGTCATCGATTCTATCATGCGGACTAGTAACCTTCCAATCATATCTTCTAACATTATCAAATCCAGCCTCCTCAAGCAAAGCCTTCAAATCATCAAAGTCATAAGTCGTCTTATGATAAATAATATTCCCTGTCTCCCCACCTTTCATCCCCATCTCCATCTTCCCAAAAATCGGACCAAGAAAATTCTTCAAAGGAAATTTCCCCTCGCTGTAAAGCCGAGCCATCATCTCAAAATCAGGGACAGCGATCCTCAAAGTCCCACCCGACCTCAAAACCCTAAACCACTCTTTCAAAACTTTCAACCCTTCCTCCCTATCAAAATACTCAAAGATATGAGAACTATAAATCAAATCAACCGAACCATTAACATAAGGCAACCGAGTAACATCATGACTTTTGACGTGCGGATAATCTCCCCCATCAATATGCTCCCAATCATCCCCAAAATTTCTCCAACCACAACCAAGATTCAATTTAATCATCCTCTTCCATAGAATATCTCTTTATAAAAATTATTACACCACAACATACATTACACACTCAAAAAAATCCACGTAAATCCGCGACCAATTATTCCCCCCCTACCCCCTACCCCCTACCCCCTACCCCCT
>JAHIEP010000085.1 GCA_018901375.1 Nanobdellota archaeon | reverse complement strand
GGGTGCCGTCGGGAGTTTCGGTTGCGCCGGTTTTTGTGGTTGGGGAGAGGGAGAAGGTTGGGTCGGTGATGTCTACGGTTGATGTTGGGGAGGGGGTGAGTTCGGGGAGGGGGGCTGTTTATGGGTTGGGGCGGGAGTATGAGTATGAGGTTCCTACGGATGGGTTGGTTAGTTGGTGGAAGTTTGATGGGAATGCTGACGATAGTTGGGGGGATAATGATGGGGAGGTTTATGGGGAAGGGGATGAGTTGGTTGATGGAGTTTTGAGTTTGGATGGGAGTGGGGATTGGGTGAGTATTGGAGATTGGTTTAATTACCAAGAATTTTCAATATCTATGTGGGTGAAGCCAGGTTCTGTACAAAATGTATATGCAGATATAATTGATAACAATCATGATGGAAATAGTAATTGGGTGATTCAACAAAATGTGGGGAATACAAATAGTTATAATTTTGGCGGGGTTTCGTTTGTGTTAGTTGCTGATGTCTGGCAGTACTTCGTGGTTTCAATAGATGGTGCGAATTGCTATATTTATTTAGATGATGATTTAGTTAATTCAGGGGCATGCTATGTAGCTGGAATAAATTATGATGCGAATCCATTTAGAAATCTTAATTTTGGTAGGCATTATTCTTTATCTGGTAGAGATTGGAGGGGTTCAATGGATAATGTCATGATTTATAATAGAGCTCTTTCTCAGGAGGAGATTACTGCGATTTATGAGACTCAGAAAAAATAAATTTAGTGATTTTTATTTCAAGTCTAATCTTTCTTTGGTTATGTCTATCATTTTTTTTGAGATGTCTCGGTAGTCTAAATTTTTTAGGACGTGTTCTCTTCCCTGTTTTCCGATTTTTTCACACAATTCGTCGTCGGTTAAAAGCATTAGTGTGAATTTTCTTAGGTCTTCGATGTCTGCTCGGTATGCGAAAGTTTTTGGGGAGTCGAATTTTACTACGTGTTTTGTTTTGAATCCCATTGATGGGTAAGCCCACTCGCTGTCTAATTTTATTTCTTCGGAGACTTTTGCGAGGAATCCTGTTTTGTTGTGGATTATTGTTTCGCCTGGTCCCATTTTGTCTATTGAGATTACTGGTTTTTCGCAGGCCATTGCTTCGACTTGTATCATTCCGAATCCTTCTATTCTGGATGGGGCGGCGTAGATGTCGCAAGCGTTTAGAAGGTCTACCATGAACTCTGGCGAGAATTCGTCTTCGATGAAAATGATTTTATCTGAGATTCCTAATTCTTCTGCTAATGCTATTTCTTGTTCTCTCCAGTTGCCCGCGCATTCGCTTGTCCATGATTTGCAAACATATTTCCAGTCTTTGAATTCTTCGTCGACTTGGGATAGGGCTTTGAACATTTCTTGAGCGCCTTTTGATGTTACGTCTCCGCCGATAGTTAGAATCATTTTTTCGTGGTCTTGGACTCCTATCATTCTTCTGATGGCTAAGTTCGATTCTGGATTGTTTGTTTTCTTAAATAAATCTACGTCTACTCCGATGTGCATTGGTACTATCTTGCTCACGTCGGTGCCGTCTCTTTTGTAGATGTCTTTGACCCATTGGCTTGTTGTGAACATTAAATCTAGTTTGTTGAATTCGTCTTGGTAATTTGCGACCCATCCGTCGGAGTTGAACCACGGGACTGGACGGACTCCGTACTTCAATGGCTCTTGAACGATTTCTGGGACGTTACCCCAAAATCCTATGCCGTAGGAAACGTCTGGCTTTACATTTTTTAAATAGTGTATCTTTTGCATACTCTCTTTGAAGTGGCACGGAATTGCTTCGTGGTCGTAATTCAAGATTCCTCTACGAAGTAAATCTCCTTGGAGACTTTGACCATCAGCTTCGATGGGGTAGGCATATAGTATTAAACATTTCATCTTTTTTATAGCTTGAAGGTTTCGAAACCTCTTGCAGATTTTTCTTCGAAACTTCCGGTATCGAATCCGTAAACGTTGTGGATTAGATATTTTTTTTCTGTTAGTAAATTGTCTTTCAACCTTATAAACTTATCTGGATTTTTGTCTGCATGACAGAATTTATTTCTTCGGACGTATGAAAAGAAAAAAAGTTTTTCACAGGTGAGCTCTTTGTTGTTCAGCATTTGTTTGACCGCTTTGTTGATTTCTTTGTGTCGGATGTGTCCGTACTCGCCGTTTTTTCCGTGAGTGAAAATGTAATCGTAATTTTTGTGGAGATTGAATTTTTTTATTCTGTTTATGATTTCCTCGACGGGAAGTTCGTTTAATTTTTCATCTTCTAAATCTGAGATGTGACATTCCGCGTTTAGGATTTTACAGACCTTTCTAAATTTTGGCGCTCTGTCTTCGTCGTCTCTTCGACACAAGCTTATTATTTTTGTGTTCCACTTGTTTTTGTTCATGAGAAGAGTTCCGCCCATCCAGATCGTTTCGTCGTCGGGGTGAGCGACGATGACCAACACTTCTTTCTTTTTCATTGCTGTTGAAAGGTTTTTAGTTTGATAAAGGTTTCGCTCGCGCGAGAGTTCAGTTGCTTTGCGACTGGAGGGCTCACTGCGGTGGATGGCTCGGCGTTGCTGGGGTTTCGGTGTTTCGGTATTTCGGGGCTGGGGGGCTTGGAGAAATGACGGTGGGGAAATGTTTTTAATGTTGGATGTGTTGATTTATTTATGAGGTTTGATGTTGTTACTTTCGGTTCGGCTGTTGTAGATGTTTTTGTTGAGACTGGGCAGAGGGGGAAGAAGATAGAGTACAAGACTGGTTCGAAAATTTTGGTCGACGATTTGCGATTTGATATTGGGGGTGGGGCGACGAATTGCGCGGTTGCTTTTTCTCGGTTGGGTTTTAAGACGGGAGCGATTTGTAATGTTGGAGATGATAATAATGGCGACGATATACTTGATTGTTTAAAAAAGGAGGGCGTTAAATTTTTGGGTTCTCGGGTTAAGGGGGCTAGTGGTTATTCTGTTATTTTGGATAGTCATGGAGGTGGGCGGACTGTTTTGACTTACAAGGGGTCTGGGAATTTTGTTTCTAAGGTTTGTGATTTTGATTCTAAGTGGTTGTATTATTCTTCTGTTTTAGGTTTGAGTTTAAAGACGCAGATTAAGTTGGCGAGGAAGATGAAGAGGCGTGGGACGAAGTTGGCTTTTAATCCGAGTGAGTATTTGATTGGGGCTCCGGGTGTTGATGAATTGTTGTCGATGAGTGATGTTGTGGTTTTGAATAAAGAGGAGTTTGATTTGGCTGTGGAGAAATATGGGAAGGGGTTTTGTTCTGGTGTTGTTGTGGTTACTGATAAGGACAGGGAGGTTGTTGCTTACAACAATCAAGAAAATAGAAATCAGAAAATAGAAAATAGAAAAAGATATTTTATTAGGCCTCATCGGGTTAAGGTTGTGGAGAGGACTGGGGCTGGGGATGCTTTTGCTTCGGGGTTTGTTGCTTCACAGATTGTTGGAATGTCTATTGAAGATGGGTTGAAGTTGGGGCTTGTCGAGGGTGAATCGGTGCTTGGGCATTTTGGGGCTAAGAATAATTTGATTCGGAGGAAGTTAAAATGAGAGTTAAATTGAATAAAATTTTGAAGAAGGGGCGGGCTTTGTTTTTGGCTTATGATCAGGGGCGATGGGGAATCACTTCGTGGAAAAGTTCAGCTACGCTGGAGAAGTTCACTTCGTGGAAAAGTTCACTTCGTGGAAAAGTTCAGCTACGCTGGAGACTTGGCGAGATTTGTTATAAAGTTGGAGGTAAGAATGGTTAAAATAAAATTGAATAAAATTTTAAAGAAGGGGCGGGCTTTGTTTTTGGCTTATGACCAGGGGTTGGAGCATGGGCCAGCGGATTTTAATGATAAGAATGTTGACCCGGTTTATATTATTGATATTGCTCGACGGGGAAAATTCAGTGCGGTGATTTTTCATAAGGGGATTGCGGAGAAATATTCTGCGGAGATAAAGAAGTCTGGGGTTCCTTTGATTGTTAAGTTGAATGGGAAGACTAGCTTGGTTGGGGGCGAGCCGGTTTCTCGGATGATTTGTTCGGTTGACGAGGCTGTTAAGTTGGGGGCGGTTGGGGTTGGGTATACGATTTATATTGGGAGTGAGTTTGAGGAGGAGATGTTGTCGGAGTTTGGGGAGATAGTTGAGGAGGCGCATGAGTTGGGGTTGCCGGTTGTTTTGTGGTGCTACCCTCGTGGAAAATCTCTGCGAGATTTGCCACGAGTCGGAAGTCGGAAGTCGGAAGTCGGAAGTCGGAAACGAAGCAAGGCTGGGAAGTTGATGGCTTATGCGGCGAGGGTTGGGTTGGAAGTTGGAGCGGATGTTGTTAAGATTCAGTCTGATGGTAATTTGAAAGATTTGGAATGGGCGGTTGAGTCGGCGGGGAAGTGTAAGGTTGTTGTGGCTGGCGGGGCTCGGAGAAATGCTGATGAGTTGATTAGGGATGTTAAGAGTGCGATTAAGTCTGGGTGTGTTGGGGTTGCTATTGGACGGAATGTTTGGCAGAGTGAGGAGCCTTTGAAGTTGGCTGGGAAGTTGAGGAAGGTTGTGTTGGGATGAAATACGAGGAGTTGACTCTTCTAATAATAGAGGTGTTCAATAAAGTATATAGAATTTTGGGATATGGATTTTTAGAGAAGGTTTATGTGAAGGCTATGTGTTTTGAATTTGAAAATAGGGGAATTAAGTATATTAATGAGTTTCCTGTGAATGTAATTTATGAAGGTAGAATTGCTGGAGAGTATGTTGCTGATTTTATTATTGAGGATAAAGTTGTTGTTGAAATTAAGGCTATAAGAGAACTGTTTAGTTCGGATGAAAGACAGTTGTTGAATTATCTGAGATGTACAGATAAGGAGGTTGGTTTGTTGTTGAACTTTGGAGAGAAGCCTCAGATTAGGAGAAAAGTTTATGACAATGAATTGAAGAAGAAGTATTTGGATTAGTTTGTAATCGATTATGTAACTTGTATAGTATTGCAGGTAAACACGGGCGAGGACGGGGGGAAGCACTGTGGGAAACACGGGGGGTGGGGTTTGGTGGTGGGTGTTTGTGGGGTTTAAGTTTTATTTAGAATTCTTACGAACGGACTTGAACGGACTTTGACGGACTTACATGGACTTTTTGTTTGTTTTATTGATGAGCTTGGCTTAGTGAATTTTTTATGAACGGACTTGAACGGACTTTGACGGACTTACATGGACTTTTTGTTTGTTTTATTGATGAGCTTGGCTTAGTGAATTTTTTATGAACGGACTTACATGGACTTTGACGGACT
>JAHIEP010000084.1 GCA_018901375.1 Nanobdellota archaeon | reverse complement strand
GGGTGCCGTCGGGAGTTTCGGTTGCGCCGGTTTTTGTGGTTGGGGAGAGGGAGAAGGTTGGGTCGGTGATGTCTACGGTTGATGTTGGGGAGGGGGTGAGTTCGGGGAGGGGGGCTGTTTATGGGTTGGGGCGGGAGTATGGGGGATATGTTTCTTGTTTGGAGATACTTAATAATGGGAAATCTGTTGGGGATGGGGTTTATACTATTGATCCTTCGGGTGATGGTGGGTTTGAGGTTTATTGTTACATGGAGGGGGATTGGTCTGGGGCTACTTTGGTTATTAGTAAGCCGGCGAGCGTTGCTGGTAATGAAAATCAGGTAGGGGCTACTGGAGATAGTCCTCCGACGACGAGTTCTGTGGTATATAGCAAATTTAGTGATGAGAGAATAAATGCTATTAATGCTTTTTCTCCGTCTATTAACTCATATATTGCTAGGGCTAATAAGGATGGGTTGTGGGATGGGAAGGGAGGGTATTGTGTTGGTTTTGTGAGGCAGTCTTGCACTTGGGCGATGTCGGGGACACCTGGGCCTACTTGTAATAATGGATGGAGAGATCAGGATAGTACTGTTTATTGTGCTCGGTCTCAGAGTCATGGTTCTTATAGGGGTGTTGATGGTCATACTTGTGCAAATTCTGATGGGGCTAGTGCTTGGGGTAGTTATGCATATCCTACTAACCAGTTTATGATTTTTGAGCATTCTGGCGGGGCTCATTATTGTGGTGGGTGGGATACCACTTGGAATAGAATTGAGTTGTTGATTAGATAGGTTAAATTTTAACGATTTCTATTTCTAATTCTTTCTTTAATGCTTCAATGAATAGAGATTCTTTTTCTCTTTCGACTAAACATCCGGCGGCGAAGTGGTGGCCTCCGACTTCTGCTGTGGCTTCGGGGTTTTGTATTTTGAATGCGACTACTGTTTTTTCTAATATTTCTTTTAGGTTACGTCCTTCTTGTCCGGCTATTCTTGCGGAGACTTTTATTTTGTCTTCGTTGTAAGCCATTCCGATAAGGATTGTTCCTTCGTTGTATGTTGGCGATGAGGAGAGCATTGAGCAGATTGTTCCGACGATGACGTCTTTGATTTGATCTTTTGCGTTTAGAATTACGAAGCCTTTGCCTTTTATTTTTTCCATTTTTTCTGCGACTTTTAGTCCTGATACTAATTCTTGTTTGTATTGGGTATAGATGTCTAGGGCTTTTACTTTTGCTTTTTCGTTTTCTAAGCAGTATGAAATTGCGATGTCGCTGTGGCCGAGTCGGGAGCAGGCGTTGATTAGGACGGAGATTTCTCTGACGTCTTCTTTTGTGTTGAAGAATTTTAGGAGATAGAGGTTTCCGACGATGTCTTCCATTTTGTTATGTTGGGCTCGTCGTATTGTTACTGCGGTTATTAGTTTTGACATTTCGTCTTCGTTTAAATCGAGTAGGGATTTGTCGTAATTGATTTCGGTTTCTCGTAGCAATTCCATTGCACCTGGTCCGTTGCCTGTGACTCCTGGAATATAGGGAGAGGTGGACCATTCGAGGGAACGTCTTAATGGGCGGGTAGCTGGATAGATGACTAGACCTTTTTTTATTTGGAGGTCGTGGGCGTCTTCGACGATTTGTTGATTTATTTTTGAAAGGTTTGATTCGTGGCGGTCGCCTATCATTCCGATTATTGCCAGCGACGATAAATCTTGGTTTTCTTGAGATATTGCTTTTGAGAATAGGTAGCAAATTCCGGCGCCTGTTGCTTCGTTGTCTTCTGGGGAGGTTGTTAGGTGGGGGTTTAGTATTTTTATTTTGTCGTTTAGTTTTGTCTTGTCTATCTCGTGATGGTCGAGGATGAATATTGGTTCTTGCAGATTTTGAAAGTGTTCTATGCTTCCGGATGCTAGGTCTGAGAAGATGAGGGTTTCTTTTGGTTGTCGCTTTAGTTCTTGTTGGATGATTTGTTCTTCGAGGCCTTTGACTATTCTGATTGTGAATTTTTTGTCGAGGCGTTTGAAGGTTTTTGCAAGGATTGTTGCGGAGGTTATGCCGTCGGTGTCGTAGTGGCTGATGATTCGTATGGGTTTGTCTTTGGAAAATTCTAGAAATTCCTTTACGAACTTGTTGACCTCTTTTAACATTTTATGGAAAAATGAGTTTGGTTAATAAATATTTGTGTAATAGATGGTAGGGGGTAGGTGGTAGGGGGTAGGGGGTAGGGGGCAATTTGGAGAACTGCGGTTCTCAGATATAATGGGGCGAAATTTTGAAAAGATATG
>JAHIEP010000083.1 GCA_018901375.1 Nanobdellota archaeon | reverse complement strand
TTTTAGTGCGTTAGTGTCGTATTTTGGAGAACTTTGTTTTCGATTTATTTTGACTTGGCTATTTTTAATCGAAATCTTTATATAGTGTTGGTTACCATTAGTATATTTATGGTAACCAAAAATACGAAAAGAAAAGATACGGCTGTTCGGGTTAGTCGATGGTTGGATGAAGAGGTTGAGAATTATATTTCCAATAAGAAAAACAAGGTGGCTTTTCCGTCGAAGAGAAATTTTGTTGATACTGCGGTGATGCAGCTTCTGGAGAAAAAAGGAGTGAAGGTGAATTAAATGTCGGTGTATAATATGGATAATATAGATAAGGCTTGTGAGTTGTTTCGGAAGTTGGAGGGGAAGAGGGTTTGTGCTTCTGAGGTTGCTCGTAGGGCTTTTTGTATTCAGGAAAGATTGGCTAAGTGTTAGCCTTAAAACATTTTGCTACAATTAGTGGGAAGATGATTGTTGCGTCTCCGTGGACTTTTACGGATTTTGCGGTTTGTGATATTTTGCCCCATGAGACTGCTTCATCTGGTGTTGCTCCGGAGTCGGATGCGTCAAATTCTTGGGCGGTGTTGATGTAGACTGCGTAATCTGCGCCGTTTCGGTAAAGGTTTGCGTTGCAGATGTGGTGCTTGACTACGCCAGAACCGAGGATTATCATTGCGGTTTTTTCTTTTCCGAGTGAGGAGTTGTTCATTTCGACCATGTCGTCGGTGATTTCGATTTTGAAATCTGGGTTTTTTGTTTTGTAGAAGTATATCATGTCTCCGAGTGAGCCATCTAAGAGAGCGGGTGCGAATACGGGGATGTCGTTTTTGTATGCCCAGTAGTAGATTGATTCTTCGTTGTCGATTTCTTTTCCGAGGAGGTTTATTAGTTTGCTTGGTGTTAGGTTTTCGTTTTTGTATTTTTCTAGTATTGGGAGAATCCAGTCTTCGAAGGTTGTGTATCTATTGTTTGGGACTATCATGTTTCCGGTTCGGTTTAGTCCTTTGTCTCTCAGGGATTTTCCTTCTAAGTTAAATGAGCCTATTTTGAAATCTTTGAAGCATTTGATGAAGTCTTCTTCGATTCCGCCTGCGGTTGTTACGATGAGGTCGATCATTTTGTGTTGGACTAGATATTTGAAGATGTCTCGTAGTCCCGAAGTTACCATATTTGAAGTGTAGCCTAGGTAGATGAAGGCTCTTTGTTCTCGTATTTCGTTTATGATATCGAATGCTTTTGCTAGGTTTGTTGCTTGGGCTCCGGTTGTTACGAAAGAGTCTAGGAGTTTTTCGTAATCTAGGGGTAGGTTAAAGTCGTAGCCTTTTACCGATGGACCGTCGAACTCTTCGGAAGGTTTCAGGATATTTTCTGCAGGGTTGTCTTTTCTGTAAGAAAACCCGGGTTTTCTTACCAACTTTCCTTCATCGCTTGGTTTATTATTGTTCATTTTAGTGTGTTAGAAATTTAGAGTGGTGACTAATAAATTAGTTAGATGTAATTGGGATGGCCAATGTTTTGCTCATAGTATTGTTGAGGTTTGAGGGTTTTTAAGATTTATGATATGTAGTTCTGAGTATATATTTTTTTATTAAGGGTGAAGTTTTGTTATATTTATGACTATTAGAAAAAGTACTTCGCCAATATTGTTAACTTCTGCCCTGGGTATTATTGGCTCAATTATTGCGACTTTTATCTTTCCTTTTCTAAAAGATTATCTTCCTATTTTTGTTACTATGATAATAATTCTGACAGGCATGGGGCTTTTGTTGTATTCTAAGGTTAATGAAATTAATGAGGATCAAAAAGAGTTAGAAGAAAGAATTAAGCGAGCGAGGATTTAATTGAAATAAAGGCAGAGAATAAATATTTAAAGGATAAGATTCTTGAGATAGAGAGGATAGTAAAGAATGGTAGTTAAAAATGATCCAATGGATATGGCTTTAGATATGTTGAAGATAGCAATAATTGCGATTGTTAGTTATATTATTATTAAGGCTCTTCTTGGAGTTGCATAATATTTTCTTTAAACTTTTCGAAGTCGTCGATTGGGACCATTGCGCCGGTTGCTACGTCGTGGCCGCCTCCGGTTGCGTCTTCGATGTTCGCGATTGCTTTCTTTGTTATTTCTAGTGCGTTATCTCCTCGGATAGATATGTTTACTTTTTCAGGACGTTTGAATGCGACGACTATTAGTTTGTCTTTGTGGTTATGGTAGAGTTTGTTTGCGATTTCCGAAGACATGCTTGTGTTTCCTGAGTATGAAAAGAAGAGAATTTTTGATTTTGGGTCGAGATTTGTTTCGGCTTTTTCTATCTGTTTGTTGTAGAATTGGTTTAGTTGCTCGAATCTTTTGTGGAATTGCTTTGTATGTTGGTTTTCTTCTAGAATGTCGTAAGGTCCTTTTGCTTTGAATAGATATTTTGTTAGTGCGACGACATTGGTTATGGAATCCATTAGTCCGAAGTTTAGCATTCTGATTATTTTTCCGATTTCGGTTGAGTGAAGTGTGTCTAGGACGT
>JAHIEP010000082.1 GCA_018901375.1 Nanobdellota archaeon | reverse complement strand
TCCGCGAAAATCCAACCAACCCGCGAGAATCTTCCCCCTTAAAAACACACTAAGCCAAGCCACAAAAAAAACAAAACACCAAAACAAAAGTCCGTTTAAGTCCATCAAAGTCCGTTTAAGTCCGTTCATAAAAAACACACTAAGCCAAGCCACAAAAAAAACAAACCCCAAAAACAAAAGTCCGTATCCGCGAAAATCCAACCAACCCGCGAGAATCTTCCCCCCTAAAAACACACTAAGCCAAGCCCCCAAAAAACAACCCAAAAAACAAACCCAAAAAAGTCCGTTCAAGTCCATTTATGTCTATGTAAGTCCGTTCATAAAAAAATCACTAAGCCAAGCTCATCAATAAAAATCCCAATCACAACAAGTTGTAGAGTATTTGCCAATTAATTCTAAATCCTGTAATCCAAACAAGGGTCTGCCCCAGCCAATAACAATTCTAAATCAGCGAGGGTATCCAGTAATCCGCGTTGCTAATTATCCAATTTAATCAGACCTCTTTCCATCGCAGCAAGCTGCAGGTATTCACCCAAAGGAGAATAAAAACCCAAAATTTAAAACTACGGCACAGTCTTAAATCTCAAATTATACAAAACCCAAAGAACACTAAACAACCCTATCGCAACCAACAAAAAATAAAAACTCAAATCCAAAGTCACCTTCCTATTCGTCTCCTTAACCAAACTATCAAACGACTCCCTTATTCCATTAGCATCTTCAACCCTAAAAAACTGCCCCCCACTATTAAACGCCAACGACTTCAAAAAATTCAAATCAACCCCAGAAACAATGTCCCTTCCCGTAACCCCTCCCTCTTCAGTTCCTATCGCAATAGTATTCACCACCAAATTATTTCTATTAATATACCTTATCACCGTCGGAGCGTCCCCCACATTCAACTGCCCATCACTAATAAAAATCACCGACTTCATTTGCTTCGTCCCAAAAAGTTTATTCGCACTCAACAAAGCATTATACACATTAGTACCACTAACCTCTCCAAAACTCAATTCATCAATAGCCATCTTAACCTTCATCTTAGAACTATCCAACTCCTGATAAACCACCGCATCCCCAGCAAAACCAATAACCCCAACCTCAACACCAACCGGCAAAAAATCAACAAAATCCTTAGCACTCTCAATCGCAGCATCAAGCCTATTCGGAAGAATATCCGTAGCCCCCATACTTTCAGAAACATCAACAGCAATAACATAATCAAAAGAACTACTACTTGCATCAAAAGAAACAGAAGTCCCAGCCAAAGCCAGAATCAACAAAATCAAAACACCAAGATTAAAATAAAGCGCCATAAAATTCTTCGAGAAAAACTCAATATCAAAAAACCTTTCCATCGCCGCAAAATTCCCAAACAAAACCGCCTTCTTCTTATTATAAACCAAACTAAAAAAATAAACAAAAACAAAAAACGGAACTAACACAAGCAACAACAAAAACCGAGGATAAAGAAACAAAAACTCCATCACACACGACCTCCGCTACTCCTATTTTTCAAAAAAGAAACCATCGAAAGAGCAAAACGTTTTTCCGTCGACAACTCCAATAAATCAATCCTAGCTTTCTTAAACATCTCCTTCATAATCAACTTCTGCCGAACAACCGCCTTCCTAAATCGCTCCACCGCAATCTCCGGGTCCAAAACAATCTGCCTACTCGAATAAGGGTCCTGCAAAGCAAATTGATATTTCGTCCTCGGTAAATTCTCATCCAACTCATCCCTAACCATAATAGCAATAGTCTCATATTGCGTCCCCAACAATCGAAGAACCTTGTCACTCCCTTCGTTAACTTTAACAAAATCCGAAACCAAAATAAAAACAGTATAAGCATTTTTAATACTCGCAAGAACGTCCCTAATCGCAACATTCAAATTAAAACCTCCTCCATACAGCGTCGGGTCCGAAAGATATTTAACAAAAAGCCCAAACTGATTCTTACTACTCCCAGGATGCAAAATCTTAACAATCTTATCACTAAACATAACGAGCCCAATCCTATCCCCAGAATTAAAAATCAAATGACTCACCGCACAAACCAACTCAATAACATACTCCGACTTCAACTTTTCCCTCGAACCAAAAAGCATACTATTACTGACATCCACAATAAAATAAATATCTAAATCTCTCTCCTCAATATACTTCCTCGCCAAAATCACATTCGCCCTCAACGAAGCCTTCCAATCAATCATAGAAGCATCATCCGAAGTTTCAAATGACCGATAAGAATCAAACTCCAATCCCTTCCCCTTAAACAAAGTCTTATACAAAACATTTTTCACAGGAAAACGTTGCATCGCAGACTCAAACTCACCAATAGCACGAGGAACATTCAAAGAAAATTTAGCCCCACTAGGAATATCAAACCCCCGCCCTTCACTTTTTATTTTAGCTTTATCATCTTCCATCACT
>JAHIEP010000081.1 GCA_018901375.1 Nanobdellota archaeon | reverse complement strand
GAGTTGCCTTTTGTGACGATTCATATGGCTGCGATTTCTGGTTCTGATATTGAGCCTACGAAAATTTTTAAGATTATTTTGAGGTCGGAGGAATATCCTAATGTTGCTAAGGAAATAAAGAAGGTAATTGTTCAGACGGATATTTATGGTTATGATTTGGTGACGTCGCTGAAGAATGTTTCGATGAAGACTTCGAACAAGAAGCTTGGGGAGTTGTTGTCTGGTTTGGCTACGAATATTTCTACGGGGGGTGCTTTGAAGAATTATCTAGAGAAGAGGGCGGAGGATTTTTTGCTTGATTATAAGTTGGAGCGGGAGCAGTATTCGGATTTGGCGGGGACTTTTATGGATGTTTATATTTCGATTTTGATTGCGGCGCCTTTGGTTTTGATGATGATGTTTATTGTTATGAATGTTTCTGGGCTTGGGACGAGTGGGCTTGGGATTACGGCGCTTTTGAGTTTGAGTATCGTCGGGATTGTGATTGTTAATATTATTTTTATTGTAGTACTAAATTTGAAACAACCGAAAGTATAACAACACATTCGCTATAGCGAATGTGTTGTTATGGTAACAGGAGAACAGGAGAACTGGTGACTTGGCAACTGGGGAAGGTTAATAAATAATGGTTTGTTTGTTTATTTGAGATGGTGAGGGATTTTAAAGAGTTGAATGTGTGGAGAGAATCTTTTGGTTTGATTAAAGATGTTTATATGGTTGTTGCGAAGTTTCCTCGTGAAGAAATTTATAGTTTATCTTCTCAGTTGAAAAGAGCTACTGTTAGCGTTTCTTCGAATATTGCAGAAGGGTGTGGTAAAAGAACTGATAAAGATTTTGTTGGATTTTTGTATATGGCAATGGGTAGTGTTAGAGAGGTTGAGTGTCAATTGATGATTGCGAATAATTTAGGATATATGAATAATGATGAGTTGGAAAAATTGTTGGGTAAGGTAAATAAATTAGCAGGTATGTTGATGAAATTTATTCATTACATTTCTAGTGAGGGTGATTTATGAAAATTGAAAAGATGCATTGGCTTGGAATTGTTGCGGGGCTTGTCGTCGCTGTTGGTTCTGGTGTTATGTTTTGGGGGACTAATCTGTTTTATTTTTTATTGGTTGTTTCTCTTTTGATAGCTCTGGTTCCTGCTATGATTAGTTTTCTTTTGGGTGAAGGTAGGCAGCAAGAGAAGGAGCAGAAGTTTCTTGCGTTTAGTGGGGATTTAGTTGAGACGGTTAGGTCGGGGACTCCGATAAGTAAAGCTATTAGTAATTTGAAGAATCGTAATTATGGTGCGTTGTCTCCGCATATTGTTAAGTTGGCTAATCAGTTGTCTATGGGGATTACGTTGACTGTTGCACTTGGGACGTTTGCTAGGGATACTAAGAGTAGGGTTATTTCGAGGGCTGTTGGTTTAATTAGCGAGGCTGAGAAGGCAGGTGGGAAGATTGAGACTATTTTGAGTTCTGTTGCTAGTTCGGTTAATCAGATTGAGCAGTTGAGAAAGGAGAGAAGGGCGGCGGTTTCTAATTTGGTTACTCAGGGTTATATGATTTTTTTTATATTTATTATTATTATGTTGGTTTTGGAATTTGAGATTTTGCCGATGGTGTCGGAATTGCAGCCGAGTGAGGGTTTGAGTGTGAGTGCTAAGTCTTTGGATTCGAGTGAGTTTTCGAGGCCGTTGTTTATTATGCTTTTGGTTCAGTCTTTTTTTGCTGGGTTGGTTATTGGTAAAATCAGCGAGGGGACTTTGAAAAGTGGGCTTAAGCATTCTTTTATTTTGTTGGCGGTTACATTGTTGGTTGTAACCGGCGCGCGAACTTTGTTTTCTTAATTTTGATTTTCAGTGGAAATTTCTTGGTAAAATATTTTCTCGCGTACTCTTGTATGCCACGAAAATTTTTACCTACGAACTTTCCTATTGAAAATCAATCCAGTAGGTACCTCTGCTGATGTTAATTGTTGGTATAAGTAGGGTTGGATAATTATATAAATAGGGAATGTGTTTTGTTTGGATGAGAGGTAAGATAGGTTCGGCGCATTTTGAAGTTATAATTTCGTTTTTGTTTTTTGTGGGTTTTGTGTTTTTTCTTTTTACGACTCTTAGTCCGAATGATACTACTTTGTTGCCTGGTTCGGTTGGTTTGGGGTTTTATGGTTCTTTTGTGGAGATGGCGAATACTAATTTGACTAATGTTTTTTTGAAGGCGGATTATGTAGGTGGTTGTTTTTATGTTGAGTTTCCCGACGAGCTTTTTGGTTATGTTGGAGTTGATGACGAAAGTTACGTTGTTGATTTGGATGGGACGGTTGTTGATTCTGAGTTTTCTGGAAATGAGTTGAGTCTGGAAGGGGGTCATGGCGGATTTTATAGGGTTGCGCTTTCTCCTGAATTTGAGGATGGAGGTCTTGGGGGGTGTACTCCTTTTGAGGATTATGAGATAGGTGCGATTATTGAGAAGGAGGTTTTGTCGTATGGGACTTTGGAAGAAATGACTGTTCGGTATTATGATGATTATGAAGGGTTGAAGTTGGATTTGAAAATTCCTGCGATTTTTGAGTTTGCGATTGTTCCTGAGAGTTTGCCTTTTGAGATGGAGCCGTTGAGTGGGATTCCGGGTTCCGTTGAGGTTTCTGCGAGGAGTTATGTTTTTGAAGTTTTGAAAAGTGATGGGACGATAACTGAAGAGGAGTTTGTTTTGAAAGTTTGGTGAGAAGTGATTCTGTTGTGTGAAATTTTAGGTAGGTTAAAGGGTGAATGCGGTAGTCTGTTTCGCAATTTTTAATCGCGGACTTCGCGTTAGATCGCTTCGCGTTAGATCGCTTCGCGTTAGAAGGGGAATGGGATGCGGATTTTGTTTTGGGGTTGTTTATTAGTGGCTTGGCTTAGTGTGTTTTGGAACTTGGGATTTTCGCGGATTTTTTTTTGGTTTGTTGTTATGTAACTTGGTAGGTTTTGTTATTTGGGGGAGGTCCACGGATTTTCGCGGATTAGGGGCAGGATTTTCGCGGATACGGACTTTTGTTTT
>JAHIEP010000080.1 GCA_018901375.1 Nanobdellota archaeon | reverse complement strand
AGGGAAGAGGGTGGCGAAGTTGCGACCGTTGCTGGTGATGATTGGATAAAGTTTAAATACTATAATATTGTTAACGGTGTATGAAAAAGGGATTGATGGTGTTGGTTTTTTTGATTTTTATGGTCGGTGTTGTGAGTGCGGCGGATGTTAATTTGGCTAAGGATAGGGCAGTTACTCTTCTTTCAATTACAGGAAGTGAACAAGGGGTTTTAAGTCAGATTAATGATGAGGCAGTTATTACTTATTATGGAAGTGGATGTATGACTAATTTATGCCAATATTGTAGCTGTTCTGCTGATTTTACAGTGCAGATTGATTTAGACAATCCTTCTACGATAAATCAAATAGATTATGTTCCATACTTTGATACTTTTCAGAATACATATGATACTATCGGGAGAAAGCAATTAGATATTTCTATACATCAACCTACTGGTTGGACAGAGATTGTAACTGATGCTCAAAATACAAATTCTATTCTTGCACCAGAAAATGGTTGGGAAAATGTAGACCAGATTAAAATTTATATGTATGCATATTCATCATGGAAGACGTATGGACCCAGAACTATAACTGCAATAGCCAGACTTAATGAACTTCGAGTATTTGGCAAGGGGGGTTCGGTTCCGGCAGTTGTTTCCCATTCTAGTAATGATACGATTATGAAATTGTCTGCTCCGACTAATGCTCATGGGGCTTTGTGGAATGATACTGATTATGCTACTAATATTTATTATAGTGATATTTTTGGTGGGGTTTATGGTGGGGATGCTCGTGAGTGTACTGGTAATACAATATTATTTTTATCTAGTGAGACTAATGCTCATGCTAGTAGGACTTCTGGTTATCCTGTTCCAGTTTGTTATGGTGACTTGAATTGTTTTTATGTTAATCTTAATTCTGCAAGTTGTTCAGATGTTGATGCGAAATTTGTTGTTGCTTTGAGTGGTAATTCTAATGCTCATCTTTCTACCGTCGCTGATATTGTTAATTATCCTATACAGGTTTGTTGTGGGAGTGTTGGTGGGGGTGTGGATTCTGATGGGGATGGGATTTACGATATTTATGAAGATGTAGATGGGGACGGGGATATTACTAATGATGATACCGACGGTGATGGGATTCCTAATTATTTAGATCCTGACGATGACGGTGATGGGATTCTTACGATTGATGAGGGTGCGGACCCTAATGGTGACGGAAATCCTGATGATGCAATAGATACCGACGGTGATGGGATTCCTGATTATTTGGATAATGATGGTAGTTTGTTTTATTGGACTGATTTGAATGGGAAGAGGATAACTAGTTCGAGTTTTGGTAGTACTGTTTCGATGAATGCTAGGGGGGTTGTGAGTGGGGCTTTTAATGTTTGGGATATGGATACTATTGAAAATGATATCGTTGAAGAAAATGTCGAGGGTGTTTTGGTTGATGGGGTTCTTGTTGGTGAGTGGGTTGTGCCTAATAGGAATGTGCTTAATGAGTTGACTAGAGATTTTGTTTTGGGTGTTCCTATTAATAATAATGATTTTGATGATTTTAAGTTTAAGGTGGGTGGGGAGTGGAGTAATTCGTTGTCGATTGTTTCTGGGAGTAATTCTAAAATGAGTGTTGAGCTTTTGTCTCCTGCTTGTGGTTCTTATTTTGACGAGGGTCAAGGTGTTAATATAAATGTTAGTGCTAATGATTCAGATGATATAGTTAATGGGAGGATTATTATTGACGGTGTGGAGGTAGAGAGTTTTAGTAATGGTGGAATTGTTTTTGAGTATGTTTTTGATTCTTTTGGTGAGGTTAGTATTATTGTCGAGGCTGATAATGATAGGGGAGAGGTTTCTAGGGCTTTTTCTAATGTTATGATTTTAGATAAAGATGAGGCTGGTAATTATGTGGGTCGTAAATATGCTGCGGCTTGTATTGATGAGCCAAAGGATTCGACTGATATTCCTGGACACGAGGTTCATTTTGATGCTTCGGGGGTTGTTGCGATTGATACTTCTGGGGGGACTCCCTTAGTGATTCGGCCTGGTGATGCGAATTCTGGTAGATTGAGTTGGACGTGGTATTTTTGGCCAGATGAGATAACTAAGACTTATGTAGATGTTACAGATTCTACGCCGTACGATTTCACTATTAATTTTCCTACTGCTGGACATAACTCGGCTAGTCTAGAGGTTGAATTAATATGAAAAGAGAATTGACTATATTGGTTTTTTTGGGATTGTTTTTAATTGGGATGGGTGGTGTTTGGGCGTCTACTTCTTCGGCTACTGTTAATATTGGTGGGTGTTCTTTTGTGCTCGGTGATAAAACTATTGGTATGGAGGTTGGGGAGTGTGCTAGTGGTGATGGGTATGCGTATTATTGTCGTGGAGATGATAATGATATTTTAGATATTATGAAAGGGGAAGATGGATGTTCTATGAATAATGATGAGTATGTTGCGAATAGTAATCTTCAGTTTTGTTGTCCTTCTGGTCCTAATGATAATTTTGCTTGTAATGAAGATGAGGAGACTCTTAATTTTGTATGTGAGCAGAGAACTGGGATTTGTGGTGAGCAGTTAGGTAAGGGGGCTTGCAATGCTCTTGGATGTATTTGGTTTGATAGTGGAGCGGGCGAAATGTGTATCCCTAATACAAATAATTTAGGTTGTTCGGATTATAAGAGTCTTGCCGCTTGTGCAGATGTGTGGGGATCGGGAGAGTCGGGGTATGGGTCGGAGTTTTGTGGGAAAACTGTAAATTGTAATGGAGAATATTATTCTATTGAAAATTGTTTGTGTACTTGGAATATTGTTACAAGTAAATGCACGCACACATTTACTGGAAGTTCATTTTGGATTGATACTGATCCGGTTACAGGTGAAATGGTTAGAGATATATTTGAGTTTTCAACGTCTTTTCTTGCCGATCCGTGTGTTGATGGTAAACAGCATATTGAGTGGTCTACTACTAGTTCTATTGTCGAGGGGTTTGATGGTGCCGTCGATATTGATGGAGATGGAAATCCCGATATTCCACGAGATTGTAATGATGTTTTAGAGGGTGCTAAGGAAAGGTTTTGTGGCGAGGCTGTTTTGAAGTTGCCTGGATTTAGTTTGTTCGCTTTGTTCGCTTCTTTGTTTATTATTGGGATGTATTATTATTTTAGGGAGGAGGGTTTGGAATGAAGGGATTTCTTTTTCTTAGTTTTATTCTGATGATGTCTTTTGTGGTGGCTTCTAGTATTAGTACTGATTTTATGGTTAAGGATAACGTTGAGGAAATATCGGATTATGTTGTTCCGGAGGTTTCTCATTATGATTATTGGGAATGGGCTGTTGGGGCTTTGGTTGTTTTGGTTTTGGTTTATGTGGTGTATAAGAAGGTGGGTGGATTAGGGAAGAGGAAGGGTAAGAAGAGAGGCAAGAAGAAGGGTTCGAAGAGAAAAGGTAGTTTGAGATAATTTAATAAAGGTTTGTTTCTATTGTGTTTTATGAAAAGGTGGTTGGTTGTTTTGGTTTTGATGCTTGTTGGTTTTGTTTCAGCGTCGGTGGAAGTTCATAATTATAGTGTTGGTTTGGAGTATGCGCCTTCTGATAATTTAACCGGAGAGATTAATTTTACGATTAAGGGAGAAGATTATGATTCTAAAATAACTTCTAATGATGGTGGGGAGATTAGGCTTGGGGAATTTTTTGAGAGGAATGGGATTGCTGATTTTTGTATTCCGAAAGATTGTTCGAAAAATTATGAAGCTTCTGGAGGGGCTTTGGAAAATGTTTTTAGTATTTCTCCGTCGATAAAAAAGGAATTGGGTTTTGTTTTGAATGGTAGTGATGTTGTTTTGAATAGTTTGAGTTTTAAGATTGAAAGTGATTTTGGTGAGGGTTCGAAGGTTCCGTTGGTTGTGGATTTTTTTGGTAGAGAGGATTGGATGTTTGATGAGTTTTCTGAGACTTCTTTTTTGGATAAAAATTATGGATGTTATAATTCTTCTTCTGGGGTTGCGGATTCGTTTGTAGGGAAGGGGTTGTATTGTGAGATGATTGGGGTTTCTAATAGTAAAAGATTGTTTGTAGGGGCTAAGGTTGGTGGAAGTGGGAATGTTAATTTGACTATGACGATTTATCCGGAAAGTGGAATCGGGGGAGGGTGGTCTTGTAATTATAATTCGAGTTTGAAAGATGGCTGTTTTGCCGACGCTGGATATGGAGAAATTTTTAGTGGTGGAGATTATCAGGTTTGTGTTGGGGCAAGTAAGTCGACTGGTTATAGAATTTTTCAGGAAAGTTCTGGAGAGAATTGTGGGTTTGCTTATGTTTCTGGACCGGAGGGAAGTACGAAAGATTATGCGATTTTTGCTCAAGGGATGAAATATGCCGACGCTGGTTTGTTGGGAGATGTTGATTTTGATTTTGAGGGAATGGTTTTGTCTGCTAATAAGGTTATTGAGGATAGGTATGAAGGAGATTGTTCGGGTGGTTGCGTTTTGCCTTTGACGTTTTCTGGGGTTTTGCAGGATGCGAGGATTTATGATGTTGAGTTGTGGTATACGGAAGATGATCAGTTGAAGAAAACTAATGAGGTTTACGATTTGGAAGGGAGTCCGGTGTTGATTGATTATAGTGGGGTTTTAGATTTGGAGATGTTGGGGTTCGGCGTTTCTAAGGCAATGGGTTATATTGTTTCTCTCGACGGTGTTAGGTTGTTTAAGAAGGAAGTGGAGCTCTTGGCTATTCCCATTGTTCTTTTTGTTTCTCCGACTAAAGCTCCGGCCGTTGTTCCTGTTAATTTTTATGTTGATGTGGATTTTAATTGGAGTATGCCTTTGAGTTATGAATGGAATTTTGGCGACGGTAAAAGTAGCAAAACGAGTGAGCCTAATGTTGTTCATTCTTATTTGGATTTGAAAAATTATAGTTTGAGTGTTAAAGTTAGTGCTGGGAAAAATTTGAGTTCGACTAAAACTTTTAGTATTGAAGTGATTAGTCCGGAAGATGCGATTGTTCAGGGGTTGTTTAATAAGAGAAATTCTTTGAATAAGGTTTCGTCTGTTTTGTCTGGGTTTCCTTTGTGGTATAGAACTCCTTTATCAAACATTATTAATATGAGTTATTTTGAGAGTGAGTTAGATAGGCTGGACAAGGCGAATAATAATTCTGGGAGTTCAAGGAAGCCGCTTGAAATTGCTGAGGATATTTATGCTTTGAATGTTCCGGCTGGGATTGGGGTTAATCGGGAGTGGGCTCCTTATTTGATGACGGAATTGAATGATATTGACGTGGAGGTTGTTTCTGTCGTCGGGGGTTCTGTTAATGATTCTAGTAATCCTGATTATGTTTCATCTATTTTGAATTGGCAGGTTACTAATGTTGATGTTAGTTTTTTGAGAAAGGATTTTAGCGTTTTGTTTTCTAATGGAAAGAAGGATGGGGTTCTTACGGTGTATAGTTTTAATGTTAGTTCTAGGGGTGATGAGGAAAGTTATTTTGTGATTGGTCGTTCTCTTGATGAGTTGCATTTTAATCGTGATGTTGGGGCTAAGAAGGTTGGTGGTTCTACGGTTATTGTGTTGTCAGCGAGGGGAAGTAAGTCTTTTGAGTTTTATTATGAAGGAGTTGAGCCGGCTTCATTTTTTGTTTCTCCGAAGTTGAGTTCTATTCTTCTTGAGTCTAATATAGATTTTAGTTGTAATCATAATTTGATTTGCGAGGATGGGGAGGATTCGGATGGGTGTAGGAGTGATTGTAAGCCATTAGGAAAGACGATTTTGTATACGGGGTTGGCTTTGTTGTTTGTCTTGATTCTTTATTCTCTTTTGCAGGCATGGTATAAATATAATTACGAGGGGCATTTGTTTGGGGACAGGAAGCAGTTGTATAATCTTTTGATGTATGTTGCTAATGCTCGGGCTAAAGGATTTGAGGATTTGAGGATTAAGGTTGCTTTGAGGAAGAGTGGGTGGTCTAGTGAGAGAGTTAATTATGTTGTTAAGAAGTCTCAAGGGGAAAATGTTGGGTTGCCTGAGCTTATTCCGTTTGGGAGGATTTCGGCTTTTTTTAGGAATAGAAAAGCGGCGCGAAGCGTGGCTTCGCGAGATGTTAGGTATTAGATGTTAGCTGTTAGAGTTTGCTTGGGTGTTACTTAGATTCGACGACAGATTTAGAGAAACATTAATAAATCTATTTTTCGGTGGAGTTTAATGATAAAGATTATTAGGAATTTTGCTCGGCGGATTTTTTCGGGTATCTTTAAGAAAAGGGGTGAAATAAAATTGGGGTTCTATGGTTCTCCGAATGCTGGGAAGACTAGTTTGGCTAATAGGATTTGTCAGGATTGGCTTGGGGAGGATTTGGGTTCGGTTAGTAAGGTGCCGCACGAGACGAGGGAGGTTCAGTTTAAGGAGAAGGTTATGTTGGAACGGGACGGGAAGAAGATTGAGTTTAAGTTGATTGATACGCCGGGGATTGCGACGAAGATTGATTTTGAGGATTTTATGAAGTTTGGTTTGAAAAAGAAGGAGGCGCAGGAGAGGGCGAAGGAGGCGACGCATGGGATTATTGAGTCTATTAAGTGGTTGGATGACATGGATGCTGTTATTATTTTGATTGACTCGACGCTGAATCCGTATTCTCAGGTTAATATTACGATTATTGGGAACTTGGTTGCGAGGGATATTCCGGTTTTGGTCGTGGCTAATAAGATAGATTTAAAAAAGTCTGATATTAAGAAAGTACAAGGGGCGTTCCCGGAGTATAATGTTGTTGGGATTTCGGCAAAAGAGGGCGAGAATATGGATGAGTTTTATGAGGAACTTTTCAAGCTCGTGAAGAAGGTATGACGAAAAGTTTTGCTTTTCGTCGGTGTAATGGTGTGATGGTGTGATGGTGAGCGAATAAGATGGTGAAAAAAATAAAAAGGAGGATGAAATGAATAGGAGACAGAAAGAGAATATATTGATAGGTCTTGGTTGGGTTATTGGTTTGATTGCGGCTGGCGTTTTGATATATGGTATTATTGATTCGTTAGTATGAATGAAAAATATTTGTCTTTCTTTGGTGATTTTTTGAATTATCTAATATTCCTATTTATTTTTATAAGTGTTGTAAAGACAGAGTGTTTTAATGTTCATCAGCAACTTTTGTCTTTGGTTGGTTTGATTTCAACTATGACGATAAATATTATAACAACTTATTTAAGGAGATAATGATTAAGAAAAAGATGGTAAAAAAATGGGATGGTGGAAGAAGAATCAGGAGATTATAATTTGGGCAGTGGGGCTGTTGATTGTAATTGCGTTGGGGCTTAGAGGTTTTGGAGTGATATGAAATTTTCAGCGTTGGTAGAAATAAAGAGAGAAATAGATAATGGTTGATGAAAATAAAAATGTTGGTATTGAAGAAAGTGATAAACATCTAAACGAGTTAGGAGTGTTTGTAAATTAGTAAGATGGTTGACAATGAAGAATATGACAAGTGGTTGAAGCAGGCTGGTGCTGATTTGAGAACTGCGGAGAATAGTTTGAAGAGTGAGGATTATTATGCTTCGGTTTTTTGGTGTCAACAGGCGGTCGAGAAGGGATTGAAGGCTTTGTGGTTAAGTAAGGGGAATGAATTAATTAGAACGCATGATTTGATTGCACTCGGTAAAAAGGTTGGTTTGCCGGAAAAATATTATAAAGTATCTGCTGAGTTATCTTTGTTATATACCAAGGTGAGATATCCTGTTGCGGAGGAATTTGAGAAAAGTTCTGTAGATAATTTTATTAACTTTGTTGGGGAGGTATTAGAATGGATAGAGAAGGAAATGTAAAAATTGTTAAAGCTTTCAAAGAGATTCTCTCTAAGAAGTTTAATATTGGAAAGTTAATTTTATTTGGAAGTAGGGCACGAGGGGATTTTAGGGAAGATAGTGATTTTGATTTGATTGTGGTTAGTGACGAGTTTGAGGGTGTTCGGAGTTTTAAGAGGGCTCCTGAATTGTATAGTGCTTGGGATAGTGATAATTATTCTGTGGATTTTATTTGTTTGACTTCTAGTGAGTTTGAGAGAATGAAAGATAATCGTCAGACTGTCGTAGGATTAGCTGTCGGGGAGGGGGTTGAGATTTGATGGTATGCGAAAATAAGGAGGAATTTAAGAAGTGGTTTTTGCAGTCTGAGGCTGATTTGGATAGTGCTAGGTATAATTTTGATGGTGAGAAATATTACGTTGCAGTTTTTTTGTGTGAGCAGTCTGTCGAGAAGGCATTGAAGGCATTGTGGTTAAAAGATGGGAATGATTTGATTAAGACTCATGATTTAATGAGATTGGGAAAGAAAGTTGGATTGCCGGGTGATATTGAAAAAAGATTAGAAAAGCTTTCTGAGTCATATATTAATTCTAGATATTGTGTGGATGAGGGATTAATTCCTGCGGAAAGTTTTGAGAAAGACGAGGCAGAAAAATTTATTAAATTAACTAGCGAGGTTTTAGAATGGATAAAAATGAAAATTTAGATATTGCTAAGAAATTCAAGAAAGCCTTGTTAAATGGATTGTCTTTGAAAAAGTTGATTTTATTTGGTAGTCGTGCTCGTGGAGATTTTGGAAAGGATAGCGATTTTGATTTTATTGTTGTTAGCGATGAGTTTGATGAAGGGAAGAGGCTTGGGAGAATGGGTAAGGTGTATAAATATTGGAATGTTGATTATTCTGTGGATTTTGTTTGTTTGACTTCTGGTGAGTTTGAAAGGGTAAGGGAGAATCGTCAAACTGTTATTGGGCTGGCTGTTGAGGAGGGAGTTGAGATTTGATGGTTTCTAAAAAGAAGGTGATAAAGAAAGTTTCTAAAGGAAATGATTTGACTATTCATTTTATGCCGTATTCGGAAATTGCTCGTGAGGATGCTATTGGGAGGATTAAGAAAATTATGGGACTTGTTTTGAAAAATAAGATTGTGATTTTGCAGGGGAAGTTGAAGCCCGACGAGGAAGTTAGGTTGATTGAGAATTCTATGACGCTGATTGGGAATATTGAGGGGTTTCAGGGGATTGAGATTGCTGCTTTGTCTGGAGATAATGATAGTCGTGGAGTGTTTGAGAAGGTGAGGCATAATATTGCAAGGATTCTTGTTGGTGAGCAGGATTCTATTACGATTATTGGACCGGCTTCGGTGGTTAAGGATATTACGAAGGATCCGAAGAAGATTGAACTTATGCTTCAACGACGGTGAAGTATAAGTAGGTTGGGGAGGATTGGAGAGGGTGAGAGAGGATTTCGAAGGCTGTCGCCTTCGAGAGAGGGATTTTATTATGAAGAAAATTAGGGATTTTAGAGAGCTTCGGATTTGGGAGAGGTCTATGGAGTTGGCCGAAAAGATTTATGAGGTTACGAAGAGATTTCCTAAGAGTGAGATTTATGGATTGACTTCGCAATTAAGGAGAGCAGTTGTTAGTATTTCGTCTAATATCGCTGAAGGTTGTGGCCGTCGAACAAGTAAGGATTTTGTTGGGTTCTTGTATAACGCGATGGGGAGTGTTCGAGAGGTTGAGAGTCAATTGATTTTATCGGGGAGGGTTGGATATTTGGAGGAGGATGAAGTTAAGAATTTGGTTGGAGATTTTGAAGAATTGATTAGAATGTTGGCTAGATTTATCGAATTTGTTTTAAGTGAAAGTGTTGAATGATTTATATTCTGTAGGACAATTAAGTTTTAAAAGGGAGATTTGTTTTGTTTTTTGTCCCGGGAAGAAGAGTTCTGATAAATAATGATGGTAAATGCAAAAACCTTTGGGCTTGGGATATTGTTTATAGTTTTAGCTGGTCTTGTTTTTGTTTCGGCGAATTCTTATTCTCGTGTTGATTTTTTTGTCGAGGGAGATTTTTTGGAATATATGGACAATTATTTTAATAGCTTGGAAGATAAATATGATTTCAGCGACGGGTTTTTTGATGATTTTTATTTTGAGTTTGATGAGTGGGATTGTGATTCTTGTGGAGGGTTTTTGGATGAAGAGGATTTTTCGGATTTTATGGATGGATTTTATGATGAGTTGAATGTTAGTTTTGATTTTGACGAGGGTGATTTTGATTTTGACGAGGATTATTTTTGTGATTCTGATTGTGCTTGTGATGATGACGATTTTGACGACGATGTTATGATTGTTTGTTATGAAGATTTGGATTGTGGGGTTCCGGTTTGTGTGGGCGGGTTGAATTATTGTAGTGATGGGGACGTTTATCAGGATTTTAATGTTCCGGTTTGTGAGAATGCAGGGACGGAGAATTCTTATTGTTCTAGTAATGTTGTTCCTTGGTTGATTGAGGATTGTAATTTTGGATGTTTTTCTGGAGGGTGTTTGCCTTGGGTTGATAATGATTTGGACGATGATGGGTATGACAGCGACGTGGATTGTAATGATAACGATGCTTCGGTTCATCCGGGTGCTGTTGAGGTTTGTGGGAATGGTGTTGATGAGGATTGTTCGGGTGCTGATTTGATTTGTGTTGTGGATGATGATATGGTGACTCGAAAAAGTAAAAGCAAGAAGGAGGGTTTTCAGAGTGTGAATTATTTTGTCGGTGAGGATTCTATTATTAGTGCTTCGGTTAGTGTTAATGCTAGTGGGATTGTTTTGGGTGGAGTTGAAGATGATGAGGGTTTTGATTGGAGATTGGTTTGGGTTTTGGGTTTGATATTTTTGATATTGCTCGTCGCTGTTTTGATTGTTTTGAGGTTGTGAGTGTTGAGGATTATTTTCTTGTGTAGATGAATGGAGTTGGCTGTAGATTAAAAAGGAACATGGATTGGGGACAGGATTTTATGGATTAACACGGATTTCTGATTGGGGTATGTAATTTTAGATTAGCAATTTTAGATTAGCAATTTTAGATTAGCAGTTGGGAATTTGGATTTTATTTTCTTGTGATTTCTAGTTTGTCTTGGTTTGTGAAGGGGTTGAATTCGGAGATTATTTTGTATTCGTCGTCGTAGTTTGGGTAATATTTTTTTATTATTTCGTATTCGGAGTTTTGGTCGAAGAGTTCGTGGTCGGACAGATACGCTTCGCTTCAGAATGAGTTGGTTGGCTTATGTTATTTTCTTGCTATCTATTTTTTAGATGGTTGGTAGAGTGTTTAATAAGTTGAGGTTATCTTGGGAATAAAATGAAGTTTATCAATATGAAGGCGGCTATTGATAGTAATAAAATTAATCCAATTTCTATCATGATTTGGTTAAAGTTTTTTTCTATCATTTGTTTTTTAAATATTTTAATTCTGCCTTAATATTTATTAGTTGTTCTTATATATTAAGCTTTTCATTTAGTTTTTTTAGATTGATTTTTTGATTAGCTATTTCTTTTTTGATTTCTGTGTTTTCTTTGAGTAGAAACCAAACGATAAAGAATACGATTATAACTGTTGCAAATAAAATTGGATAGATTGTATTGTAATTATTTGGTTTGAGATTTTGAATTGAAAATGAGAAGGCAATTAGTGTTGAGCTGATGAGTCCAATTAAAATTATTATTATTTCCTTTGAATTTATTGCCATACTGATATGTGTTCTTTTTGTTAATAAGAATATATGTGGTTGGTTATTTTCTGGTGATTTCGCATTTGTCTCGGTTTGTGAAGGGATTGAATTCTGAGATTATTTTGTATTCGTCGTCGTAGTTTGGGTAGTATTTTTTCATTGTTTCGAATATTTTTTTGGTTTCGTATTCGGAGTTTTGGTCGAAAAGTTCGTGGTCTTTTTCGCAGAGAGTGATTGCTTCTTTTTCTATATTGTCGAAGGTTTTTCTGAAGGGGACGATGTGACAGAATTGGAGGTCTTTTTTGGAGTCGCATAGGACGCATTTGTAGTCGTCACGTTTTAGGATTTTTTCTTTTGTGTCTTTTCGGTTGAATTCTCTTTTTACTTCTATTTTTCTGGCTTTTTTTTCTTGGAAATTTTCTAATTGGGTTTCTGAAATGTAACCGAGTTTTTGGAGTTTGTGGGCGATTGCTTTTGGGGAGCGGATGATGTTTTTCTTTGAGTCTGTGTAAATTTCTTGGATGAAGGCGTTGAGGTGGTCGGCGATTTCTTCGAAGGATTTTTCTTCTTTGAATAGTTTTATGGCTAGGTTTGTTTGTTGTTTGTCCCAAGATGTGAATGTTTTGTTTCCGTATAGCATTGTTAGCTAAAGATGTTTGGGATGATAAAGGTTTTGGTTAGATGAAAAGCTGATTAAATCTAAAACCTTAAAAACTGATTTTATTGTTTAATGATAAGCTCGCATAGTCTAGTGGCCAAGGATGCCACCCTCTCAAGAGGTGGGAAACCCTCGTCGATGAGACAACGGTTTCGGTTCGCTTGAACAACCATTAACAATCTCCTAGAGATTTTTTTGGAGAACGGTGGTGACCCGGGTTCAAATCCCGGTGCGAGCGTGGAATTTTTTGGAGGGTTAAGAGGGTAACTTTTTTCGGTGGGAATAGGCTGATTTTTTGGGAGATAAAAGTTTGTTTAGGATTGGGTTAAGATTATCGGTTTTCAATAAAGTTTCGAACTTCTTTGTAGACGTCTTCTTTCATTCGGGGAATGTAGTTGATTGCTCCGGCGTTTTTATGTCCGCCGCCTTCGACGAATGCGTTTGGGAGTTTTTCT
>JAHIEP010000079.1 GCA_018901375.1 Nanobdellota archaeon | reverse complement strand
TGCAAGAATTATTCATCAAACAACTCCAATTAAAATTCTCAGCCCCAAAAACCTTCCTAATCTTCTTCTCAATCTTTTTAATAACCTTCAAAAAATCCACCATCTCCACCTCCTTAACCAAAGACAAACTCGAACACTCACGCTTCAAAACCACAACACACCTCCCCAAATACGCCTGGTCCCGATTCAACTCAACCCTCCAAAATTTAGTCTCAAACAATTTCATTCTCCACCCTCCTTCTCTCTCCGCATTTTCCTAAGCCTCTCCATCTTCTCTTCAATCTGCCTATCATAACCCTCTTTTTCCTTAACCCAATAATCTACTGTCTCTTCAAACTTTCCAGCCTCATTCTTAATCTTATAATCATGAATTTCCGATTGCCTAGCAAGTCCCTTAATCTGCTTCTCCAACCGCTTCTTTCTCTTAACCATTTAAAGCCCCCCTCAAATAATTAATCAACTCCTTCGCCTTTTCTATCTCAACCCCATTCCCCATCTTTCCACTCTTAACCAATAAATATCTCTCATAAATATTATCCCCAACAATTTTTTTCAACTTCTTCTTATTATACTTTTCATTCAAATAAAGCAATCCTCTAATTCTCAAAACCAAAGAATACCCAACAGAATCTCCCATAAGTTTATTCCCCAGCTTCTCATCTAAATCAATCATCTTCTCCAATTTTTTCAAAACGCCAAGAGTAGCAATGACATAATTTTTCAAAACACTTTTCTTATTACAAATTCCCTTCAATTCATCAAGCAAACTCTTATTCAAAATACATTCTCCCTCGACAATCATCGAATAAACTATAACATCTGACACCAACCTTTTCTTCAAAACATCCAGAGACATAACCAAAATACTATATCTACCCTCATTTATCATCAAATTTTTCTTAGAACTAATAACTAAAATATCAACATCACTCCCAACTTCATAATCCCCTCGAGCATAACTTCCAGCTAAAACAATACCCAAAACCTCTCCAGCTAACTCATTTTTTTCAACTATCTTCAAACTATCAATCAAAGGATTCACAGGCTCCTCAACAATATTAATTTTCACAGTAGCCCCAAGCAATTTCACCGGCAAAATAACCCCAGCCGAAGTCCCAACCCTCCTAGCAACCCTGAAATACTCCTGTTTCATATTATAATAATATTATAATACATTATAAATCTTTCTATCCTATCCAGTGTCTCCGATACCCACAAACAACAATCCCCAAAACGAAATCTGCGTTCATCTGCGTACCATTATTAATCCCATTGAACAATTTACACAAAACACCAAAACCAAAAATGCGCAACTATTTTATCGAATATAAAACATTAAAATAGAATTAAAAAACAGAAAATGCGCAAAAGATAAAACATCCCACCCCATCCAAACTATAAAAACCTACCCAAAAAAATATCCGCGAAAATCCGCTTAATCCGCGAAAATCCCAAGTTCCAAAAATCACTAAGCTAAGTTAATACCCTACGGGCAACCTATCTAACCCAAGCCCCAAAAAACAATCAGCGTCCATCATGCCCGAAGCCGAGGGCACACCTCGAGTGCAAGAAATCATGCCCCCAATCAGCGTCCCTATTCTTGCGAAAATCATTCCAAATCAAAAAAACCAAAGTCCCTTTAACTAACCAAGAACACAAAATACCCTACGCTTCTATAAAGATTATATACAACAAGTTACGTAATCCAGCAAGTCACACATTCACAACCAATAAAAAGTCCGTGCGAGTCCGTGAAAATCCGTGGCTAAAATTTCCCCTCCAAATCAAAACTAAACATCGGCATCAAATTCAGTAGAACTACTCGCCATCCCATGTGCCTTCTTATAAATATCATAAATACTATAAATACCATCCGTCACACCAGCGACCGCCCCTTCTCTCATCATCCCCTCGACATAATTATCTTTAGCAATCTCCTCCGCCTTCAAAACAACCTTCTCTCTATTTTCTATTTTCGATTTTCTATTCTCTCTCGAAGCGAGCCCAAACAAAGCCGCAAACGGATTAATGTCTTGGTTACCTACTTCCTTATTCCTAACGCCTAACTCCTCTGCCTCAGCGGCAGCCTTCTCGTCCTTCGACATCAAAAAATAATCCAAATCTTTCTTCAACTCACTCAAAGCCTCCCCCGCAATATCCAAAGAATACTCCAACCCCTGGTCAACCCCAGCCTTCTCAAACAAAGCCTCAGCCGCAGCCAACTCCTCATCATTCAAAGCATAAGCATCAAAAGTCATATCAGTCTTCCCCCCATAAACAAAACCATAATCTCCTTTCTGCGTCACCCTCTGTGAATTATGTCCACGAAAAGTCATACCAACAACAACGACCTGATTATATCCCCGCTTCTCTTTATAGTTCCCATTATAAACATCTCCAACACTAACTCCCTTCTTCCCAAACAATTGCAACTCAAACATCGTCGTAGAAAACGCATTAACCAAAGCCGCATCCTTCTCAAAACCCTTCTGCCTCAAATTCTCCGCCGCCTCCAAATACGGTTTCATCCAAGCTGAATACAACTTTATCGTCTCAACCTGCGACTTTAAATAATTCTTCTCGATACTAAATCTTTTCCTAAGTTCCTTCTCCGAATAATCAGCCCACTTCAAAAACTCATTCATCCTCGGAATCAAAATCCTCATAACCTGGTCATTAATAATCCCACCTCCCCCCTCAGCCTTATCGTCCCTATTCATCTTATGCAAATCATCGACGCTGTTCGCCATCATAAAAGCCTCACGCAAAGTCGAATACCCAAGCTCAGCCGACATCCTATGAATCGAACCCAGCCCCCTTTTCAAATCAACATTGTCCAACCAAATCTGCTTCAACGCCATCGCCCCCTCATCTTTTTTCCTAACATCTTCCTTATTATTATAATCATCATAATGCGACAACCTCAACTCAAACTCCTTCAAATCATAAACCAAATTCAAAACCGATTTAACAACCTGATTCAAACCCGCCGACATCTTATCAAACCTATCCTGCATCGTACCAATATTTCTTCCAACCTCCTGAAACTGCTGCGACCCCGGCGACGCCGTAAAATTATCAACAACCTTCTTCGGCTTCCACCCTCCCATAAAATCCAAAAACCAATAATACGTCGGCTCCAACTGATTCTGTTGCGAATCAAAACTCAACTTATACGAAGTCACCGGCCGAAACTCCCCCTTATCAAAATCCCACATCCCCGTCTTCTTCAAATTATTCCGAGACTTACTCATCACCTCCTTAATCGCCCACCTAATATCCTTCTCCATATAATCATATAGAATAAACATTATATAAATCTTTCAACAACTTTAAATAAAGAAAATTCCTAATTAAATCATGTTCGGCAAAAAGAAAAAAATGATAGACGTACGAGAACTCCAAAGACGAGGCATGGTAAGACTTCCAAAAAAAGACATCGTAGTCCCAACAAACCGAGACGGCTTCGTAGAATTCGGAGGAAACGCAAGACTAACAGCCAACAGCCAACAGCCAACAACTAACCAAGAACTCTTCGGCTTCCCCAACACAGCCAACGACCAACAGCCAACGACTAATGACCAAGGAGGCTACAACAAAAGAGAAGTCGACGCAAAAATAACCGCCCTCGACAACAAAATCTACAAACTAGAAAATCGCATAGAACTCCTAGAAAAAAAACTAGGCATCAACCAACCCTCAACCCCCGCTCTAGGAGTAATGGGCTGGTAAAAAGGAAGTTGGTAAGAAACCTTGGTTTCTTACATCGAAATTATGGGCTGGTAATCAAGAATATGGACTCTTATCCAACTTCCCACTCAAACAAAGTTTTTAATTTTTTCTAACATCAATAAAATCATCTCTCATCCTAAAAAAACCAGTACTCAAAAATCTCAACCTAGAATCCATAGATTCAAACCTATTCATCATTTTACCAAAATAATAAACCATTCCAAACAAAGTAACACCCCCGCCGACATAAGGAAGCATCTCAATATAAATCGGAGTATTAATAATGCCAAACGCTTTTAGAAACGCCCAGACCAAAATTGTAAAAACGCCGAGATACATCATGATTAATACAAATAAATCAACCCAATTTTTTCCCATAAAATAATCAACAATTCAATATATATAAAATTTCCCTAAAACAATAATCCGCGCAGATACTTGAAATCCGTGGATAATATAAATCAGCCCCTAACGTCGGAATCATGAGCTGGTAACCATACCTACTTACAGGGTCTCGAAATATTGAAATTTTATTAACGAGGAATAAAATAGTTGATTGTGCGTCATCTTTCGATAAAACTTTTTGTCGTCGATAAAATTTTCAACTTACAAAACTCTACAAACCTCAAAACAATTCCCCCATAGTATCCGCGAAAATCCAACCAATCCGAGAAAATCCCAAGCCCCAAAATCACTAAGCCAAGTTACATAACAAAAACCCAACAAAACCCCGTCGCTGTCCGTTCAAGTCCATTCAAGTCCATGTAAGTCCGTTCATTAAAAAATCACT
>JAHIEP010000078.1 GCA_018901375.1 Nanobdellota archaeon | reverse complement strand
CCCAGCTTGTTTCCCTCTCCTTTTCGTGTGTGAACCATCCCTCGTCCCCGTTCGGGGAGGTCTGACGGCTTGCCACCATCGTGGGAACAAAACACGCCTTCACTGCTTTCTCCACATACTTCTTCAAAACAAAAACAATCTTCTCCAAAGCCCCCCTAGTCAGAACCATCTCCCCCAAAGAAATGCCAATCATTATGCCCAAAACAACCTGAGCATCCTCCTCTAAACGCTCCATCTCCTTAAGCTGACGCAAAACAAATTTTATCATAAAAGCACCCTGAACAGCGACCAAAGAAGAAAATTCCTCGCCCTCAAAAAACCCCAACACCCCCTCATAATACTCCACAAGATGAGCAACCCCCGAAGTATACTTATCCCCTCCAGCAATCTCGTCCAGAATATCCATCGTTAAGAAACAGCTCCCAAATTTATCAGCACACGACGGACACCTCTCAATATGCCTACAAACAGAATCCACCTTCGCCAAAGGAGTTTCCCTATCAATAAAATCCTGGATATCTTCCTCACTCAAATAACAACCCTTAAAAACAAAGTAAACCATAGCACACCTAACTTTCCTAAAACAACATTGTATTTCAACACAGTCCAAACTAAAAAGAAATTCAACTGTATATTTCTAGAGGGTCAAGATTCAAACGTATTCCGTCCAAACCAGCCATCATTAGTCATCATTCGTAGTTACAGTCATTATATTATAACAAAACCCATCAACCGCATTTTATAAACTTTACCATTGTAACCCCGACAAAATAACGACATAATAGAAAACCTAAAACCAACAAATAAAAAATGCCTCATAAAGTCACAAACTTTACGAGGCGCATAAAACATCGAGGAAACTCACTAAGAGTATTTGATGATTTCGTGAATAATCCTCACGATATCATCGGAGGTCCCCTCCACATTAATGGAAAGATGCGCTCTATCCTTCTTGAAAAGAGGATAGTGCTCATGTTCATTACAAGGAGGCAACCTCATCATCTCTGCCTCCATCACCTTTTTCGCCACCTTCTTCTCAGCAACCACCTTCTTCTTAGGTGCCACCTTCTTAGCCACTTTCTTCTTAGCCATAACGACCCCTTATAAAAAACATAGAGATTAATTTCAAAAATAAAAACCCTCCCGCCGACCACGTCGACAAAGAGGGCTTTCGAAAGAAATGAAAAATGAGTATAAACAGAGGGCCGAGTATCGAACCCGAACGATTCAGTCATCGCTATCCAGCAACACAAGAGTAACCCGTGCCCCAAACACCCTCTAACTCAACTCCTAGCAAATCAATTTGGTAACAGAATTACTAGAAAGAGTATTAACAATTCTAATCCTTTGTCCTTTCTGCGAAGACCTCAACCTCTCCCCACAACGTTTACAAGTTTTAACCCTTGCTTCAACATCCTTTTCAACCCCGCAGTTAAGACAAAACTTTTTCATAACAACTCCTTTCAAAATTACTGATTTCTTATTTCATCCAATCCAACTCAGCAACCTCAGGTCATAAAACCACCCCCTTTCAAAAAGAACGACCCTCCCCCTGATGACAACTCCCTTTCTAATACGTATCAGCTTCATTAAACTGTTCGAAAAAATTGTCTGGAATAATATCCAGATATATCGCAATCAATTTTTTCGAACATTCGCCACAAGCACAAATGTGCTCACGGACAAGTCCCTCTCCAATCTTTATGCCAACATCCATATCTGCCTTGATTCCCCTCCAATCAATTTGCTCGCATAAAACTTTTATAGTACTCACGATGCTATCCTTTCAATTCAACAACACAACAGTAGCCCCAAAGGCCATTAGGAATAACGCAATCCCAAACAGCCACAACAAAACAGACCCACCCACAGAACCCCTGGAAGTAAAATCCGTTTCAATCAAATCCTCAATTTTTCTATCTTTCATTTCCATCCTTTCAGCCCACTAACAAAGAGCGAGCGTTACAAGAAACATCGCAAAGAGCAAACTCTCAATTTCCTTATACAACGACATCCCTTCATAATAAACTTCCATAACAATTCCCCCATTTCCCCAAGCTCGCCCCCAACTCCAGACGAGCCACGACAATTACTTGCCACATGTTGAGACAACAACTATTATAGCTATTACTCCGATGATAGCAGAAAAGCCCAACAATAAAAAGAAGGGAGTCAGGGATTTCCACGCCCTTTCGTTAGCCTCATCTTCTTGCCTTTCGTATAACGTCTTTTCATATTTCATACAACCCCTTTCTATTATCTATAATCTATTTTCTTGGAATCAGAGATTCCACCTATTCCACAAAAGCCCTATAAAAAAGGAAGTTGTTAAGAAACCTGGGTTTCTTAAAACACATATTCCAAAAGAAAAACCAACCAACAAAACAAGCAAAGCTAAAAAAGAATCAACATATTCCTGTAGCCTGTTAATGGAGAGTCACTATCGGATCACTTGTATTTCATACGGCTTTAATTATCAAATACCATCAAAATCAACCTATATAAATCTTACGGTTTGTAACTCCTACAAAGATACAACAACAAAATATTAACAATCCTAATCCGTGCCCTCCGTGTTTCCCCTCCTGCCCCCATCAGTGTTCAATTTTAATCTGTAGCCAATTACACTCTCACACCCACAAACCCTCACACGCTAATTCGTCCGAGTTCCATTTCCCCACCAAAACACAAACAGAATATCTACCCCAAACAAAAAACCCCACTCAAGAGCAAGGCTTTTTTTATTATACCAAGTTAATCACTCACTAAGAGTCTTGGTAAAATTACAAACCATCCTCCCATTGGAACGCCCCATTCTCTCCGGAACCGAACCCCACGGAGAACAAGACATCTTCCTCATCCTCCTAATCAGCACCCCTTCCTCTCTCTTCACACAATCCGGAAACCTCTCCGCATGTTCCCATTCAATCGCCTTCTCTCCAGCAACATCCCCTTTTTTAGGAAGCCCTTTCTTTATCTTCCTCTTCATCCATTCAATTTCTTCCGCAGTATAACTCCTTTTATTCTTCTCAAAATACACTTTCGTTCTCCTTAAAATACCTACACAATAAAAAGACCCAACTAAATCAAACATTCGACTATAGTTTCTGGAGGGTCATTAATTTTTTGTCTAGTTGTTCACTTTTGGCAATAGTCATAATAAATTAAAACTAAACAAAACCCACCCCTTATAAATTTTATTATAAACCAACATATGTCTCAAAACAAACCCAACACCAAAAACCAAACTCGTCGTCGAGAAATCCGCGAAAATTAGCATACCCCAACCAAATTTAAAAATAAATCAGTGAGGGTACCACGTTTACCCTTTGACAACCACTCCCAAAAATTTCCCCCTTCTAACGCGAAGCGATCTAACGCGAAGCTCTAATCCCCCTACAAAAAATAAAACACCACAATCAACCCCAACAAAAAAACCATCCCAATCAAAACAAAAATCCCAATATTCAAATCACCTTCCTCAACCCCAACCATCATAGACCCAACACTACCCAACTCAATCTTCTCAACAGAAGAACTAACCCGCGTCTCCCTACACTCCCCAACAACCAAATCAAACACCCGAACACCGAACACCGAACTCCCAACTCCGCTTCTTACTGTTCCAGTGAGAAGATGCTCCCCAGCCGAAACACCGTCGGGAACAACAAAATCAAAATCCAACCTAACATCATCTTTACCATCATACCCCTCCAAATCAAAATCCTCACTCCTTTCATAAATCCCAAGCTCAGCATTTTCTAAAACAACAAACAAACCCTCCTGGTTATTAGAACCAAAATTCTTCACATCAACCCTAACCGAAACCGAATCCCCACAACTAACATCTTCTCCGCTTGCCCCGTTTGATCTATATCTAATGGGGTCCAATTCAACTTTCTTAATAACCACATCGTCTTCCTTCCTATCTACTTTAATCTTGGTATACCCCTCATTACAATAAAGTCCATTCTTATCTATGACCCGAGCATAAATCACATAATCATTGTTAGCGTCAATTTTTTCCGGAATCTTAAGAACAAAATCCGAAGTATCATAATCCCCAGCCTTAATCTTTAAACTATCATCTGCATTATCTACATTATCCTCGTCGCTGATATCATAAAAAGAAACCTCAACATTAAAATTCAAATCTTCCAAAAGATTATTCGTAACCCTCACCCCAACTCCAATCTCATCACCCAACTCAAAAACCTCCCCACTCTTCGGATTCCTAATCTTAATACCGACTACCGAATCCCGACTACCGACTACCGAATTTTCACAAGTCTCAACTTGTAAAAATTCAGGCGGCCTCTCCGAAGGAGCAATCGAACAACAATTCCCCTCTATAACTCCCAACAAATCACCAGTACAAATTTCATCAGCGTCAAAAAGAAACCCTCCAACCTCTCCACAACTAAAATCACCAAGCCCACCAACAAAAACGTTCCAATCAAAACTATCAGACAATTCACCATCACTCACCAAAACCCTAACAGAATAAACTCCCTTCCCTTCATTAAATAAATAACTACTAGAATTAGAAACACTCACATTTCCCAAGCTCCAAGAAATCTCAACCTCGTCACCGTCAACATCAAAAGCCTCAACACTAAAAACCTCATCAACATTTTCCATCAATTTCAAAGAACCAGTCGGCGAATACCTAAGTATACCAGGCACATCATTAACCGGCAAAACATTAAACTCAATCAATTTCTCGGTATACCCAAAATCATCAGACACCCTAATCAAACAAAAACCCTCGCCATTATAATTTTCTTCAGAAACAAAATGCAAAACTCCATCAACAAGCTCACAATTTACATTTTCCTCGTCGACAATCTCAAACTCCAAAGAGTCCCCCTCAAAATCACTAACATTCAACTCACACTCATACTCAACATCCTCATTAATATCACTCAAACAATTCATCGCCCCAAACTCCGGAACCTCATTCGTATCACTAACACCCAAGACAACACCATTAGAATAAACTCTCCCAAAACCGTCATCAGCAAAAAACACAACGTTCTCAGAACCAAACCAATCATTATCAGAAGAAAAAGATACAACCCCATCAACAACCGAAACATCAACAAAATAATTCCCCTCAACACCAAATTCCAAAGAATCACCGTCGACATCCAAAAAATATTCCTTCAAATCTAATTCATCCACCAGAGAGCCATCCTCTTCCCAGCTAAAATCTCCAATCATCCTCAAAAGCAAAGGTGCATCATTAACAGCCAAAACTTTCAAACTAACATTACCAGAATTAACAACAGACTTCCCATCATAAACCGAAAACACAATCCAATCCTCACCACTCCAATCAGCCACAACAGAAAAATCAACAACCCCATTTTCCATACCCACTATCACAATATTGTAATCTTCCGACGTGGAATTAACAAAAAAAGTCAAATTATCCCCATCAAAATCCGAACAATACAAATTCAAATCCAAACTCATATTCATATCCTCATCCCACTCAACCAAAGAAATCTCATCGCAAATCGGAGCCGAATCCAAAACCCAAACCTCAACTTCAACTTCAACCTCAAATTCTCCGTCGCTGACATTAAAACTAAAAAAATAAATCCCAGCGTCATCATTCAAAGTTTCCCAAGTGAAAACATTGCCGTCTTGCGAAAAACGAATGTCATCAGTCGAATAACTGAGAACATCGTCTTCGGCATCAACAGCGTTAATCTCAACGACAACATCGCCACTTTCATTTACAATCACCTTCAACACCTCGTCAACCACAGGAGCGTCATTCACACAATTATTATAGATGTCATCAGAATAAGGATTAGTCAAAAAATTCGAATCATCACAATCCCCACTAAACGCAGAGTATCCTTCAGACAAAAAATTCCCAGAACAAACTTCAACCAAATCCCCAGAACCAAACTCATCCCCATCACCGTCGACGTATCCCAAAACATTTTCCCAAACATCAGCGTCGCCATCATCACAATCGTCGTCATAAAGATAACCATCACCGTCGCCATCACTTCCAGACATAACCCACTGAACCGTGTTCGCAAAAAGTTTCTTACTCTTAACGCTCCAATACTCAGATTCAGTTATTCCAAAAAAAGCAATCCTCTCTCCAGCAACCCCGCCTCCATACAACTTCCCCCCAGCATCGATAGAACCAACAACGGGATACTCATGATAATTATCAGTCGAAACAATATTCTTAACTCCCGACGCCCTATTTATAGGATAAGGAAGATTAAACAATTTAACATTCGCTTGATTATAAACTTCAAACGAACTCAAAAGCTGAAACCCATCAGTTATCATACTATCCTGAAGAACCTTAACAGAAATCTTACCACTAGAAATCTGACTCCCCGCATAATCCGCAATTCCCCAATCTTCCAAATGATAACTATTAGCAACCAAAGATTTTTTATTCTTAATCGGCAAAAACTCGTCGTCAATAAGCGCACCATCCCAAACAACAATCATCCTAAAATCATCAAAGTCCGTCGACGAAATCTCCGAATCATCAATCAACTCATAACTAAGCCCCAAAGATTCAATCCCAGAAATAACATTCGCCGAAGCCCTCCCAGAATCCTTCAACACATACGCAACATCCGCAGCCAAAACTCCAGACAAACACAAAACCACTAAAATTAAAATACTTAAAAATTTACTCACTTCTTAACGACATCTTTTTTTGATTTAGTTTTTTTAAGCATGAATAAATAAACGATCACCAACAAAACCAAAACCAAAGCCATCACGACAACAGCAATAACACCAACATTACCACCAACTCCAACGATCAACACAGTCAATATATTTTTTTCTCCATCACCTTCCATCTCATCATTCCCGTTACCAGTCACCGGTTCTCCAGTTACCTCAGAACCACTTTCAGTGGTTCTGACAATCACCGTCGACATAAGCCCAACACCATTCCCCCCATCAACAGGAGTAAACTTCACATTAATACTAGTCTCCGTCGTCCCACCCTTCGTAACATCAATCAAAAACTTCGCCTTCTTCTCGTCCCCCGGCGCAAGACTAAAAGAATCATCCAAAATAGTAATGCTGTCTTCCAAATCCCCCGACGCAAACAACTCAATATCCAACGAAACATTATTCACATTTTTAACAAGAATATATTTCTCTATCTGGTCCCCAACTTCAGCAGTCAAAATCATCCGAGCATTCCCCATACTCCCAGTTATCGCCGAAACAAAACTAATCAAAATCAAAAAAACCAAAACCAAAACACAACCAATCCGTTTTTCCATAATAAACACAACCTCTCCCCATTTATAAAAACAATTACACTCCAATGTATATAATCAACTCAACTCAAAATTTTTTCACCACTCAAAACAAATAAACAAAACCCTATTCAACCAACCCCATCTTTCTCAACTTTTCAATTCTTTTATCATGCTCTTCCTCAGAAATATTTTTCACTTCCGATTCTACTACCTTGCTATTTTCACGATGCCTCGCCTGCTTATGCCTCGCCCTATTCATTTTAGCCACACTAAGCGTCACCATTATTCCAACTTCACACTCCTTAAATCAATATCTTCTTTCCAAAGACGATAAGTCTCCATAACATTTTTATCGAGGTTAAACTCCTCAAATAGAATATTAAAAGAAATACTGCACTGCAATCTTCTCTGAACCCCACTATCTATCTTGGGATTCAAAGACAATTTACCGTCGTAATCCGCCAACAATTCCCTTTTCTTGCCCTGAACCAATTCCCTAAACTCATCTAACTCAGCACCTTTCAAGCCACGCCCCTTTTTAGACTTAATAAAATTCTGCAACTCTACCAACTTTTCACGAGTCATATTCCCCCACAATTCCCTCCATTTCTCTTTAGAAATTTCAACCGATTGCATATTAACCACCAACTTTCTATTATCATTTTGAACATAAAACGCCACCAACATTTCAAAATCCTCGTCGATACCAAACTGATTCAAAGCATCCCCAAGCCCAACACTACTTTTCCATTGAGCAGTCTTTATACTTATATTTTTATTCGTCATAGGATTTATCTTCGCAGGAATATCCCATTTCGCCGTATACGCCATATCCAAAAATTTACCAATTACCCAATTTTGAAATATAAATCCATGCGCCTGCCTTTCTATTTGTTTCATTTTACACTTAATTTTAAGAGATCAACACTTCTTATAGACTTCGAGCCAGTTCTCTTACTTATCAGCTGAATGTAGTCCTTATAAAGTTTACTTCCCAACAAAGAAATAACCTTTCCGGTGTAACCATTTTTTATCTTATAAAAATAAAAGCATTCATTAAATTTATATTCGCTAGGATCGTACAATGAAAATCTACCGACGCTGGAATTTCCATTTCTCACAATAGCTAAGAAACCAGGGTCTTTCTTTTTAATATCTTCCAACCTACCAGCTGTAATCATAATCTTTCCACAAGGCGGAGATATTTTCTCAATCAAATCTCCCAAGCTAATTCCATGCTTATCTATGAATTTACTTTTATCTTTATATAAATAATAATTACTATCCTCCAAAAATTCCTTAATTGGAACAGAATGTCCATTGACAAAAACCCCACTTTTCTTCCTGGAAATAACAATTAAAACACTCGAAGTACTGTCCGTATTCGTAAATATATTTAATGGCAAATCCACAATCCTATTAATATAGAATTCCTTTTGGTAGATAAGCCGCAAAATATTATTAAATTTTTTATCCAAAAATAATCGATTCGGAAAAATGAAAATAATCAAACCATTCTCGCCCATCAACTTCAAACTTTTTTCCAGAAACAACATTTCAATAAACCTCGTCCTAAATTCAGTCTCGCTATTTCCATAATAACTCTTAGATAATTTCACAGAAGTAAAAGGAGGATTCCCAATTATCAAATCAAATTTCCTATCAACATCCGCCTTCAAAAAATCCCCAATAATAGAACCAGTATAACTATACCTTTTATCAACCTCATAGGAAGTTAAATTTCTATAGCCATTATTTTTAAGTTCAACAATAAAATTCCCCTCCCCGCTCGAGGGCTCCAATATAGAAATAGTTTTGTCTTTAGGCATAAAATCTTGTTTCAAAATAAATTGTATAATAGATCTCTTTGTATTATATTGCCCCAATTCCTTTAACCTAATTCCAATCAACCCACCTCTTTTCATATCTAAATATTGCCAACCATCTTTATAATTCTTCCCCACTCCTATGTAGTCGTTATCTCTCCATCTATTCTCTACAATTTAATATCTAATCCCAACCTCGCTCCAATTCGGACATCTTCCATTCAAATAATCACTCATCTTCCCAAGTCCCAATTCCCACACGAATCATATCCAAAATTTGAAATAGCAAGTTACCCACCTACCCAATAACCCCCTTTCCAAATTCAACTATCTCAAAAAAATCTTTCCTATTCGGCTTATACTTCGCAAACTCAACCAAGCAACATAAATCAAAAATTTCCTTAGTCCCCTCGGGCAAATCAGAAACAACCTTTAAAATTTCATAATTAGTCAACTCCTTGTCCAACCCATTATCCCAACACAAATACAATCTAATCGCCTGATTAGCCAAACCATAAGCATCCTTAAAATTCCCAGCAGAAAACTCAACCTCCGCCCTCTTCAAAAGTTTCCGAGCTTCACCCTTATAATTAAATTTCTTCACAACAGCCACAGGAGAATCAAGAGTAACCATCTTCCTCTTTCTCTTCAAAAAATAAAAAGAAACCAAAGCAACCGGAATCGCCAAAAATCCCCACAACCAAAACCACTCCCGCTCCCTGTCCCAATAAACATCCACAACACTATCGCCCTCAACCTCAGCGACGACAATCTGCTCATTTCCAAACTCATCCTTATAACTAAACCGAACCTCGCTAACATTCTCAACATCAGAATAATCAACACTGTCCTCCATAAATCCCTTCTTAGCCAACTTAGAATCCAACTCAACAAACCGAGAATCCCCCCGAATCAATTCCTCTAATCTTCGCAACTCCCTTCCATCAGTTTTTTTCAAATCAGTCAACGTCCCATTCTCCATCCGCCCCTCCAACGAAGCCTCATTCCCTTCAGCGTCCTTATAATCAAATTTAAAATTCCCAGAAGAACTATCACCAACATCCGGATTAATTTCACCTCCACTCTGCCCAAACCCCTCCTTCGTCATCTCCCCATGCGCCTTAGCCAATTCCTCATTCTTCTGCAACTCCTCCATAAATTCTTTCTTCGCCTCCTCCGCTCTCTCAGCGTCCCTGTTCATAGTCTCCTTCATCTCCTGCCCATTTTGCGCCGCCTGATTATTCGAAACCTTCTGTTGCATAGATTGCTGCCGAGGCTGTTCCTCTTCCGACTCCCGACTCCCGACTTCCGACTTCGCACTCTTCTCCGAAGACTTCTTCTCATCCCCCTCATTCTTCTGCTCCTCCGGCTTCTCAACAAAATGAACTCCAATTCCCTCCAACAAAACCTCCTTATCTTCATAAACAAACTTCAATCCAAAAATCATATCAGCCGGACCACTCAAACTCCCAAAACCAATTCCATTCGAACTTTCTCCATCTACAACAACATACGAAAAACTCTGCACATTATTAACTCCCGGACCAACCAAATTATAACTAATCACCCCCGAAACATCCCTCCCCAAATCATTACTAATATTCAAAACAATCCCCGCCTCCTGCCCCACCAAAAAATAATAATCCTTCTGCCCCGTCGAGAAAACAACATCATCACTAAACCATCCCGCCGACACAACCCCAATTAAAAAAACAAATACAATTCCAACAACGAAATCTGCGTTAATCTGCGTTAATCTGTGTGCCATTCTAAACAACACCACCTCCATTAATATTCCCTTTATTATCTTCTAGTAAAAAATTTACAAAGTCGAAATCTGCGTTAATCTGCGTTAATCTGTGTGCCATTCTAAACAACACCACCTCCATTAATATTCCCTTTATTATCTTCTAGTAAAAAATTTACAAAGTCGAAATCTGCGTTAATCTG
>JAHIEP010000077.1 GCA_018901375.1 Nanobdellota archaeon | reverse complement strand
TTAGGCTCAAGCATAGGAGCCAATAAAATTCTACTTTTTAATTTGAGATTACCAATCTTCATAAAAACAAAAACAAACTAGATGTTAAAAATCTTCCCGTAAAACCAGTATCTCCGATACCTACAAACAAAGTAAATCCAACTACCAACTTAAAATAATCCCAAAACAATAACAAACCATCAAAACAAAAGTCCATGTAAGTTAGCATACCCCAACCAAATTTAATTCTAAATCCAGTAATCTAAAATATCCAGTAATCCGCGTTGCCAATTAACCACTTCCACCAGACACTTATTTTTCATAACAACAAACCCAAAAAAAAGATCCGTGAAAATCCGTGGACCTCCCCCCATAACAAACTCAACAACGCAAATAAAAAACCCATCGCCAAGACTCACTTCAAAACAAACCGCAAGGTACTCACCAATTAATTCTAAATCCAGTAATCTAAAATATCCAGTAATCCGCGTTGCCAATTAACCACCCATTCCCTTAATCCAACATATTGTAACAATTATACAGTAACAACAACACAAAGATTTTTAAACCAATTCAACAAATCCTTAATATACAAAATGAATCAAACAAATCTAAAAGACAAATTCAAAGGAACAATAGTCGGAGCAGTAGCAGGCGACGCACTCGGAATGCCAACAGAATATATTTCCCAAAGCACCTTAAACAAACATTATGGCGGCAAAGTCACACAATATCAAAACCCACATCGAGACCACCCAAACGCCCATCTATTCGCAGGTCAATATACCGACGACGGGCAACAGATTATTGCCTCAGCAAAATCCCTAATAAAACAAAACGGATTCAACATAAAAGATTTCGCAAAATCCCTCGGAGAATGGGGACACAAATGCGACACGATCCCGGGCTACGACAGATATTCAGGAGGAACAAGTCTACTTTCAACATTAAAATTATACAACGGCACAGACCCCTCAAAATCCGGCGGACACAGCCCAACTTGCGGAGCAGCAATGAGAATCGCACCAATAGCATTATTCTATCACAGCGACGAGAACCTCCTAACAAAATACACAACCGAATCCACAACAATGACCCACACAAACAAAGACGCAATCGAATCCGCCCTAATCATATCACACACCGTTAGAAATTTACTAACAGGAAAAAATCCACTAGAATCAATACTCGAAGCAAGAACCCACATCAATGGAAAATTAACAGAAAATATAGATTACGTAATTAGAAACAAAAACTCACACCCTTTGGAAATAGCACAAACCATCGGAGCATCCGAACTAGTATACCAAACCATTCCCTGCGCAATAAGCTGCTTCCTTTACTCTCCAAACAGCTTCGAAGAAACCCTCATAAATGCCGCAAACCTAATACCCGGAGACACCGATTCAATCGCCTGCATAGCAGGAACCCTCACTGGAGCACGAAACGGATACGAAGCAATCCCAGAAAAATTCAAAACAAAATTAGAAGACATAAGCCTACTCGAAATACTAGCAGAACAATTATTTGAAATATCTCAATCCACAAACGCACCAGCAAATTGAGAAACGACATCCCTCTTCTGAACGAGCCCCAACCCCTTAACATACTCCGACAAAAAATCCGGGTCAACTTTCTTCATATGATTTATAGTACTCTCAAGAACAACCAACTCATCAACATAGCTTAAAGTAGTCGTTGCAGATTTTTCTATTAAAGGCAACCCCTCACTATTAAATCCTCCAAATACACCTCGCTGATTAGCTCTTTCAACATTAAGCCCCTTTAACCCTGAACCAAATTGACTTATACCCGTAGATTCCATTAAAAGTGTACTAGTTTTTATTTCTGGATTATAATGCTTTACAATTGCCTCCAAATAAAAATTCATATTTCCGGCACAACACGTATCAACAAACCTAAGTTCCTTCTTATCCAGCAATCCCGCTTTCTTTAACTGTACATACGTATTTTCAACTGACAAAGCAAAAGCAGGGTCCTCAATAGTTTTTTTCAAAAATGCTTCTTCATATGCCTTATAAAAAGCATCCTCCTTACCTTCGGAAATAAAATTTTGTCGTCCCTTCTCAAATAAATCATCTACTTTTTTATATATGGAACTAACTTCCAAAGATTTTTGAACATCAACAGAATTAAAAGACTCACCACCTACAACCGCAAGAGGATCTTTCAAAGTATCTCTACTAACATAAAGCAACCTCACATCAGCATCAGGACTAGCAACCTTATGAGCCAACCCAGTTAAACCACCGTCCCTAACCAAATGAACCGTCGTCGTATCGGGAAACATCGAATCAAGATTACTTAACCTCCCTGCAAACTCAGAAACATCTGCCGTGTTCTTAGAAGCACTATCATAATACGAATCAAAACTATTTTCAGCTGTTTTTATCTCATTCAAAGAAAGCCCATCCTGCTTAGCCCTCAAAAGAAAAAGCTGCTTAACTCTCTCTCTAGTCTCCTCGGGAGTTTCAAATCCCCTCATAGCCGCCGAAGCCCTACCCTCCTCCGCCAATCTCTTAACCGATTTCTCATAAGTCTCTTCCGTCAACTTCCCCCCCGTCTCAAACGTAGACAAAGTAAAACTATCCTCCAACGTCCCCCTAATCAACTCCGGAGATTCCCCAATCCTAGCACTCTCCAAAATAACTCTATCCTCAAGACCAAGTTTTTCACCCTCAAGCTGATTAATCAATTTCAACCTCTTCTCATCAATTCCACTTTTAACAAAAACCTCTCTAACATTAGAACCCTCACCAGAAACCCCACGCATCCTACTTGCCTGACTTCTTGAAGCATCATTAATTTCTTTAAGTGCCATAATCTTAACATTCCTATCACCAGTCGTCAAAGCACCCTCGGCACTCTCCAATATTTCTTCCAAACTCGGATTAACCCTACTCACCCTCCTCTCAGATAAAAATTCCGAAACCTGATTAGATTTAAGATTAACTTCCTCAATAATTCCCCCCATATCAGATTTAGCAACAACCTTAACTCCATCAATTTTATTAACATTCATACCCTTCACCGTAGCAACAATATTAACCCCATTGTCCGATTCAAAGACGACACTCTCAACCCCCCCAACATTAATATTTTTCGCAACATCTTTAGTACTCGTACCCAACGAATTTTGCTCATACCAACCAACCTCACCTTTCATAAATTTTTCCAAATCCACCTTACTATCAAACTCCAAACTATGATACAGCTTCCCATCTTTCGTCATCATCTTTTTCCCCACACTTATAGAAGAAACATCAAGACCCTCCTTTTTCATATTCTTAAAAATACTATCACCCAAATCAAGAGCCTGACTATGACCCAAAATAATTTCCGTTGGTAATCCTCCACCGGGAACAAACTTCTCAACAATACTCCCAGCACCAGACTCAACAGCTTCCGAACCAGCCCACGAACCAATCTTGGTCAAAGTCGGAAAATTCTTAGCCGTATACTGAACCGCCCTATATCCTCCAATCGTCGTCTTCAAACTACCAATACCCTGACCAACTTTAGCAACACCAGGAACTTTCATAACCACCCCCCCAGCCCAACCAGCCACACTAGCCACCTCCTTCAATTCCTTCGCCTTCATCAACTCACTCGCCGCCGACAACTTCGCAACAGGAAGTGTAAAGAGCGCAATGTTCTCAATAGTCACCGCACCAGCAACGCTGTCCCTCCAATTACGCTGAATAATCCTCCGATACTCCTCATCAGAATACCCCTCTCCAGAAAGAAAACCAAGCTGCCCATTACCATCATTAACAATAAGATTCACATCCTCATTTTTCAAACCATCACGAATCGACTGCCTCAACCGCCCAAGCGTACCAATCGCCGCATCACGAACCGCCTCGTCCTCGCTATCTATCGGCAAATCATAAAGCTCCGCAAGTCTATTCTTATTATCTTTCGAAACAATTTCAGATATCTCCGCATTCGTAAGCCCCTTCTTGTAAAGTCCCCTTATCGCAACAATCCCCCTATTTTCCTCATTCAACTTATCCATCATCCCCGTCGAAATATCACCAACAGAACGATGATAACCAAAAGCCGCCATAATAACCTCGGGAGCACCCGTCGCCGTAAACCGTTTTTCACCTCCAACCTTATTTAAATAATCATCTGCAATAGCCAACTCCTCCTTGGAAAGAGAAGAACTAATCGACTTAAGCAAAGCATCACTCAAACCAATCTCCGCCTTCTTAGCAATCTCATTT
>JAHIEP010000010.1 GCA_018901375.1 Nanobdellota archaeon | reverse complement strand
TGCGTTAATCTGCGTTAATCTGTGTGCCATTCTAAACAACACCACCTCCATTAATATTCCCTTTATTATCTTCTAGTAAAAAATTTACAAAGTCGAAATCTGCGTTAATCTGCGTTAATCTGTGTGCCATTTTTTTCATAATATTCCCTCTCATTAGTATACCTCTCTTCCTCAATCCAATCAGAGCTCAATGGGGAAAAAACTTTTCTTCGAATTTCAGGCTTTCGGCCAAAATTTAACAACAACCCAACTTCTTTTCCAGTGCATCTTAAATAGTTTAATAATTGCTTTTCATTATCTTCACAAAGCTCCCGATTAGCTTTTATTTCAACAATTATCTTTCCATCAACAAACAAGTCAGCAAAATATCCCTTCAATTTTCTCCCCTTATATTCTATTGTAATGGGAAACTGACTCTCATAATTTATACCCATATCTTCAAGCTCAATCTTCATAGCTTCTTCATATACACTCTCCAAAAAACCATATTTAACAATATTGTAAACATTAAAATAAGCCCGAATAATTTTACAAGTCAATTCTTCATATACCATCTATTGTATAATCCTCCTGCGACCATAACGCAAATAAATTTCAACAATCAACAATAATAAACCCAACAAGAAAAATAACTTCCCAATCGGAGTCTCCTCCCTCTCCCTCTCAATCTCATCCCCAATATTCTTATACACATCCTTCAGCGTCGATGAATCAACCGATTTAAAATACCTCCCCCCAGTCTCCTCAGCAATCTTAATCAAAGTCCCCTCGTCCAACTCAGCATACTGCGGATTCCCAAACCAATCATATCCCAAAACAGTAGGAGTAGTAGAACCCATCCCAATTGTATAAACCTGAATATTATTATCTTTAGCAAAAACAATCGCCTCATCGGGAGAAATCACACCCGAATTAGAAACCCCATCCGAAAGCAAAATAGCAACCTTTTTTTTATTCGGAATCGAAGTCGCCATATCAATCCCCGTCGCCAATCCGTCTCCAACAGCCGTCTTCCCCTCTCGCTGCACAATCCCCCGAATCTTCTCAATAACATTATCCTTAAACGGAGAAAGATAAGCCCCCGTCGTCGCCCCATTCTCAAAAAGCACAACGCCAACATGGTCATTAACCTCCAAAGATTTAACCAACGTAATCGCAGACTCCTTCGCTGCCTCCAAACGATTAGGCAAATAATCCGTCGCTTTCATACTCCCAGAAACATCCATAATCAAAACCACATTAACTCCCTCATGAGTCTGCTCCAACGGAATACGCGGGTCACTAAATCCAATAATCATCAAAGCCACAATCCCAAGACTAAGATAAAACAACAAATCCCCTCGACGAGATTTCTTCTTATCACCCAACGCTGACTTAATAAAACTCAAATGACTAAATCCAATCGCCTGCTTCTTTTTCTTCTTAGTCATCTCTCGATATAAATACAAACCCACAGGTATAATCGCCAAAAATATCAATATCCAAGCATTACTAAAACCAGTCATAATAAAACCTACAATATAAATTTAATAAATATTCCCTCATCACCTAAACCTCCGCATTCTCCGAACAAAAAAAGCATTAAGCTCTTTAGAAAAATCCCCATCAGTAGAAATCTCAATCATATCAACTCCCGACTTCCGAAACATCCGCTTCAATTCCTCGTCATGCTCCAAAACAATCCCCTCATACCTTTCCCGAAAACCAGCGTCGGCAGTATCAACCAAAATCTGTTCCCCCGTCTCCTCATCTTCCAACTCAATCAAACCAACATCCACAATTTCCTTTTCCCTATCGTCACTAATCTTTATCGCAACAACATCATGTCGCCCCCGAAGAATCCTCAACGCCCGACCAAAATCCTCACTAACAAAATCCGACAAAATAAAAACCAGCGACTTCCTTTTCAAAATCCCAGCAACATTATAAATCGCCTCATTCAAATTCGTCCCCTTGTTCTCTGCCTCAAATTCCAACATCTCTTTCAAAACACTCATCGCATGCTTCTTCCCCTTTCGAGCCGAAACATATTTCTCAACCCTATCACTAGCAAAAAAAACGCCAACAGAATCATTATTCCTCGTCGCTGAAAACATCAAACTAGCAACAAGCAAAGCCGCCTTCCGATTCTTAGAAACCATATTCCCAAAATTAAACGACCCAGAAAAATCCATCAAAAAATAAACCCTCAAATCCCGCTCCTCAATAAATTCCTTAACAAAAGGCTTATTCATCCTCGCTGTCACATTCCAATCAATATTCCTAACATCGTCCCCAGTCATATATTCCCGAATCTCCGAAAACTCAATCCCCTGTCCCTTAAACACCGAATGATAATTCCCCGAAACAATTCCACTAACCAATTCCCTCGTCGTAATATCCAACTTCTTAACTTCTTTCAAAACCTCCTTCATAAAATAAAACACCCACCACACTTTTTAATAATTTCCATCCAAACAAATTTTATAAAAATTTAAAATAGAAAGGTTTTAAAACTTAACATTCTTACAATTAATAGATATTAATGGACGCGCCGGGAATATAACCCGGATAAATCGCGTGATAGGCAATTGTACTAACATTGTACGACGCGCCCATTAGTAAGCTATATATTCCATTCTTTTTAAGATTGCCCCTTAAACACCGAATGATAATTCCCCGAAACAATCCCATTAACCAATTTCCTCGTCGTAATATCCAACTTTTTAACTTCTTTCAATACATCTTTCATAATAAAATACAAGCAAAACACTTTTTAACAATTTTTCTTCCCTAAAAAGCATCAGTCCGCACCCGTGAAGATCTTTGAGCTAAAAATTTATTCACTCTATTTAATTCACATAATAAGCTCAACTAAAATATTCAGTCGGAAACCGTATCCATCCTTTCAAAATAAAAATCCAGTAATCCAAACAATCCAGTAATCCGCGTTGCTAATTTAACACAACAGCCAACTCATTCTAACAGCTAAAGACTAACGCCTAATAGCCAGAATCAAGGAACCTTAATCTTGTCGAGTATTTCCTTAATAATATCATCACTGCTAATATTTTCAGCCTCTGCTTCATAAGACAAAATAATCCGATGCCTCAAAACCTCAAACCCAACTTCCTTAACATCTTCAGGAATAACATAACCTCGACCCTCAAACAAAGCATTCGCCTTCGCCGCCAAAATCAACCAAAGCGAAGCTCGAGGACTCGCACCAAAATCAATCTTCCCATCCAACTCCAATTTATAATCCGAAGGATTCCTCGTCGCATCAACAATCTCAACAACATAACTCTTTATCTTATCATCCACATAAACCCGACGACAAAAATCCTGAATCTCCAAAATCTTCTTAGAATTCAAAACCTTCCCAATAACAACCGACACCTCCCCAGTAAACCTATTAATAATCTCAACCTCCTCGCTCTTCGACGGATACCCAATCAAAATCTTAAACATAAATCTATCCACCTGAGCCTCAGGCAAATTATAAGTCCCCTCACTCTCAATAGGATTCTGCGTCGCCAAAACCAAAAAAGGTTTCTTCATCTCAAACGTCTGCCCATGAATCGAAACCTGTCTCTCCTGCATCGCCTCCAACAAAGCCGACTGAACCTTAGGCGGCGCCCGATTAATCTCATCAGCCAAAACAAAATTAGAAAAAATCGGCCCCTTCTCAATTTTAAAAACTGACTCCTCATGGTCATAAATCTTCGTCCCAGTAATATCAGCCGGCAACAAATCTGGAGTAAACTGCAACCGAACAAAATCACTATCAATCGCTCGAGCCAAAGAACTAATCATCAAAGTCTTCGCAAGCCCAGGAACACCCTCTATCAAAATATGACCATTCGCAATCAAACCAAGAATAACTTTCCGAGAAACATCCTTTTGCCCGACGATAACCCCAGACAACTCATCCTGCAATTTCCCCAAAACCTTAGCGTATTCCCCAGCTTTCAGATTCAGTTTTTTAATTTCCTCATTCATAAATAAAAAAACACTAACTCATTTAAAAAACTTCCTAAAAAATATCACATTTATTTCTTTTGAATCTCATAAATTGCCTTTATTTCCTCAGAAGTAAGCGCCCTCTTAAACAACATCGTATTATCCACTTGCCCATCCATAAAATCACCAGTATTTCCAGTCAAAGAATTCGACCCCATTCTAATCGCTGTCCCAAAATTCCCATACACAGGAGAAACCGCTTGCCCAATATAATTCCCATCCAAATATATTTTATAAGTATTTACAGTCTTATCAAATTCAATGACAACATGATGCCATTGATTAAAATTACTTACCACAGAAACACCATAGCCCAATGCATTAACAAGAACACCTATATTCGTCCTTCTGAATTGAATACCCATTACTGGAGCTACACCCCCAACAACATACAACTCACTATATCCGTTCGGTCCAACAGTACGCACATTAGCCCACGTCGAAATCGTATTAACATCATTCTGCAATTGAGTATCCACATTGGCAGGAAAATTAATATAGTCAACCGTTCCATCACTTCCCTTATCAAAATCAGCAACCCCACTTACAAAACTTGGACAGGCACTTCCGGTACAACCCCCATCATTATCCCCCCACCCATCATCAGCATCCCCATCAAATTTCCACCAGCTAACAAGTCCAGTAGTAGGCATCTCATAAAAATACTCCCGCCCCAACCCATAAACAGCCCCCCTCCCCGAACTCACCCCCTCCCCAACATCAACCGTAGACATCACCGACCCAACCTTCTCCCTCTCCCCAACCACAAAAACCGGCGCAACCGAAACTCCCGACGGCACCCCCCGCCCACCCAAATCAAACAAGTAAACCTT
>JAHIEP010000076.1 GCA_018901375.1 Nanobdellota archaeon | reverse complement strand
AAGATTTCGTTTTAGAAGTTTTTATAAATCTATTAACATATATTTTTATCATAATTACACCTCCTTTCAGTTCGTAAACTAAATTGGAGGTGTAGTTTCTTATAATTTATGTTATAAATATCGAGTTACTTCAATCTACTGTTCATAAAGAAAGATTTTTAAATGGACTTTTTCTTGGTTTGTTAGGATAGAAATGTCCGAGTGTTACAGCGCAATTGTTCTGTAAGATGTTAGAATAAAAAATGGCAAGACAAAGTAAGAAAATCAGAGAGAAAGGGAAATTGAAACTTAGTTCTTACTTTAAAAAAATTGATGATGGGGCGAGGGTTGCTTTGGTTACCGACGCTGGTGTTTGTTCTTCGTATGCTAAGAGATTGAAGGGAATGAGTGGAAAGGTTGTTGGTAGTCGTGGGAAATTTAAGTTGTTGGAAATTAAAGATGGGAACAAGTTGAAAACTATTATAATTCATCCTGTTCATTTGAGGAAATTATAATGGCAGTAAAAGAAGAGACGCCGATTACTATGGCTGAAGTTGTTGCTATGGCTGGGAATTCTGAAAAGGCCGAGACTATTAAGAAATTTATTAAGGGATTTAATAAAATGGATGTTAAGAAAGCAAAGGAGATGAAGGCGGAATTGAAGGCGCTTGATTTGATTAGGTTGAAGGATGAGCATATTGTAAAGATTGTGGATTTTATGCCGACTGATGCTTCGGAGTTAAATAAGGTCGTGATTGAAGTTTCGCTTGATTCTGACGAAGTAAATAAGATTTTAGAAGTTACTAAAAAATTTGGATAGAATGGCACGTGAAACTTTGGAAAAGTATCATTATCCATTTTTCGGAGGTCTGAAAAATGGCTAGGGAAGAGAACGCGATTATATTGGACTTTTTACCTTATGGTTATCCGTTGGAAAGAAAAGGAATGCCTTTGGCTCAGGCGATTGGTGCTAACGATTTGACGTTGCTGCAGTTGGTTCCTCGAAGGGGGGAAAGGTTTGAGATTGGGGAAGTTGTGTATATTGGCGACGGGAAACGGGATAAGGTTCAGTATATATTGGGACGATGTCCTAGGGAAAAGTTGACGGAGACCGCGAGGGTTCAGTTGGAAGATTTTGTTGCGAAACATGTGAAGAAAAATGAAGAAAAATATGTTAAATTTTTCAACGAAGCACAAGCTATAAATACCCGACTTCATCAATTTGAATTACTTCCTGGACTTGGCAAGAAGCATACTAAAGCGATTCTTGAAGCTAGAGAAGAAAAGAAATTTGAATCCTTTGATGACATCAGGGAGGGGGTTCATAATATGCCGTCGCCGGAGAAGGTTGTCGAAAAAAGAATTATGGAAGAGTTGACAGAGATACAGAGGCACAATCTGTTTATCTCGTAAATTTACAATGGTCGAAGAAGAAAAGAAAAAATATGTAAGAAAAGAAGAAGACGATGTTACTTTGGTTAGGGTTCTTGGGAAAGACATTCGTGGAGATATTAAAGTTGGTCCGGCACTTACTAAGATTGATGGGATTTCTTGGGCGATTTCAAATGCTATTTGTAAGTCGTTGAAACTTGACAGGATGCAAAGGATTCAGGATGTTGGGAAAGAAGAGATGGAAAAAATTGAAAAATTTGTTAAAGACCCTAAGGTTCCTGCGTTTTTGAAAAATAGGCAGAAGGACTTGGACGACGGGAAAGATAAACATATTAGTGGTTCGGATTTGAGGCTGAGGAAGGAATTTGATATTAAGAGATTGAAGAAGATTAAGTCGTATAAGGGTGTTCGTCATGTGGCGGGTCTGCCTGTTCGTGGACAGAGAACTAAAGCAAATTTTAGGAGGAATCGTAAGCCGTCTGTTGCAGCTGCGAAGAAGAAGAAATGAAATCGGAGATTTCATTTCGGGGTGTCGGTTTTCGGGGTGTCGGGGTGTCGGGGTGTCGGGGTTTCGGGGTTTCGGGGTTTCGGGGTTTCGGCGTGACTTGTTCGGCTGGAGGTAATATTTGAGATGGGAGATATTAAGAGAAAAAGAAAATTGTTTAGTCGTCCTAAGAAATTGTATGATAGGGCTCGGATGGATGAGGAGAATGTTTTGGTTAAGAGATATGGTTTGAAAAATAAGCGTGAGATTTGGAAAGCGAAGACGGCGGTTTCTAAGTTGAGGCGAAGGGCTAAAGCTTTGATTGGTAAGGATGTTGAGGAGCAACAGAAATTTTTTGATAAGTTGAATAAAGTTGGGATGAATATTTTGAATATTTCTGATGTTTTGGCTTTGACTGAGGAAAGTATTTTTGAGAGAAGGTTGCAGACTTTTTTGGTTAAGAAGAAGTTAGCGACGACGGTTAAGGGTGCTCGGCAGTTGATTGTTCATAAGAATGTTTTGGTTGATGGGAGCATTGTGAATGTTCCGTCGTTTGTTGTGACGAAAGATTTGGAAAATAAGCTTGCTTTGAAAGAGAGGAAGGCGTCGCCTTTGGCGAAGGTGGTGGGTAGTGGGTCGTCGGTAGTCGGTGACTTGGAGGGAGAGAATATTGAAGAAGAAAATGTGGAGGTTGGAGAATAATGGCGGAGAATGATTATAGATCAATCACAGACCATTTTTCCAGGAGGAAAAATGGCTAAGAATGAAGAGAATGTTGGGATATTGAATATTTATGCTACGTTTAATAATACGATTGCGACGGTGACGGATTTGGCTGGGGATACGATTGGGCGGATTTCTGGTGGGCAGATTACGAAGCATGATAGGATGAGGTCGAACCCGACGATTGCTATGTTTATTGCGAAGAGGGTTCAGGAAGTTTGTAAAGATTATAAAATTAGGGAGCTTTATGTTCGGATGAAGGGGCAGACTGGCGAGACGGGGATTGGTCCGGGGGCGCATGCGATTGTGAGGACTTTGACGAAAGAGGGATTTAAGATTTTGAGTATGGTTGAGACAACTTGTATTCCTCGAGGGGGGCCGAAGAAAGCTGGTGGACGAAGGGGGCGGAGGGTATGAAATTCAGAGAATTTCAAACGGTAGTGGGTCGTCGGTCGCTTCGCTTGTGGGTATTTGTGAGAGTAGAATTAAATTGTATAGGTTTTTAAACTAAAAACTGGATAAAATAAAATGGAAAACATAACAAAAACTGCGGAAGAAATTAGCTTCACTACAGATATGAGCGTTAGTTTGGCGAATGCGATTCGGAGGAGCGTTGGAGAGATTCCGATTTTGGCTATTGATGAATGTGATATTTATAAAAATGATTCTGCGCTTTATGATGAAATAATTTCTCACCGATTAGGGCTGGTTAGTTTGAAAAATCAGAAGATGAAAAAAGGTGAGAGTGTTGAGATGAAAATGAAAGTTAAAGGGAAAGGTGAGATAACTGATGTTTTTGCTGGAGAGCTTGGGGATGATGTTGTTTATCCAGAGACTCCGATTGTTTTGCTTGGGGCGGGTCAGGAAGTTGAACTTGTTGCTAGGGCTCGAGTTGGAAAGGGAATTGAGCACGCTAAGTTTATGCCTGGACTTGTTTATTATAAACATTTGGCGAAGATTAAAATTTCCAGCGAGGGAGAAAGGTATTCTGAATTGGCTGAGTTGTATCCTAAGGTTTTTGAAATGTTTGGCGAGAAGTTGAAAGTTAAGGACGCTTCGGCATGTGATTTGGATAATGAGGATATGGAAGATTTTCCTGGAGTTGAAATTTCGTTTGATGATAATTTGGTTTTTGTGATTGAGTCGTGGGGACAGATTCGTGCTTCGGATATATTTGTTGAGGCATGTAAGGCTTTGAAGGAAAATTTGTTTGAAGTTAGCAAGGCTGTTAAGTGATTTAGCTGCGTTCTTGAATTAATCAGGAATTGGTATTTGTTTGGTTAGACTGGATAGGGGCACGTTGACTTATACTCACGAGGGTTTGAATCCTCATTCATTGGGTTGGAAGAGTTCCGTTTATGTGTAAACGGAAAATAAGAAAATGGAAATAACGATAAATAAAACGAAGATAGAGAAAAGGATGAGGCACAAAATGGACGCTTCTTTAGTTGAGACTATTGTTCGTTTAAAGAAGACGAATCCTGTTGTTGCTAAGGAATTGGCTCGACCTAAGAGACGGTGGCCTGCGGTGAATTTGAAAGATGTTGATATGATTAAGGGTGATGTTTTGGTTGCTGGGAAGATTTTGTCGGCTGGGGATTTGAGTGGGGCGAAAAAGATTGTGGCTTGGTCTGCTTCTGTTCGTGCGATTGAAAAGATTAAGGACGCCAAGGGGACTTTTGTTTTTATCGTCGATGAGATGAAGAAGAATCCTGAATTAAATGGTTTTGATATTTTACGATGAGCAAAATAGTTTATGATGGCGAGGGATGTGTTTTTGGTAGATTGGCGTCTGTGGTTGCTAAGGATTTATTGAAGGGGAATTCTGTTGATGTTTTGAATTGTGAGAAGATAATTGTTTCGGGAGATAAGAAGTTGTTGGCGAAGAAAATTTTGGCGAAGAGGGAAATGGGTTCGGGGGGTTCGATGAAGGGGCCGAAGTATCCTCGGGTTGCGGATAGGTTGGTTAAGCGAATGATTCGTGGGATGTTGCCGCGAGATAGAATGAAGGGACAGGATGCATTAAAGCGTCTTCGGTGTTTTAGCGGGGTTTCGGGGTTTCGGGGTTTCGGGGTTGGGGATGAGGGGGCGATTAAGTTGGGACATAGGAAGCCTATGAAGTTTGCGACAGTTAAAGAAATAGTGGGGTTGTTGAAATGAAATCAAAGATTTCATTTCCGGGAGGTCGGTGGTCGGTGGGTCGGTGGGTCGGACGGCTTGGGGGTAATTTTTATGGATAAAATGGTTGTTTCAGGGAAGAGGAAGACTGCGGTGGCTAAGGCTACGATTGGGGAGGGAGATGGGAAGATTACTTTTAATAAGAGGCCTTTAACTTTTTTGAGTGATTTGCAACAGTTGGAAATTAATGAGCCTTTGATTCTTGCTAAGGATGTTTTAGGGAATTTGAAATTTGATATTGCTTTGAATGTTACTGGTGGTGGGATTGCTTGTCAGGTCGAGGCGGGGCGGTTGGCGATTGCTAAGGCGATTGTTGCTTTTACTAAGGACGAGAATTTGAAGAATGTGTTTTTGTCTTATGATAGGAATTTGTTGATTGCTGATACTCGTCGGAAGGAGGCGTGTAAGCCAGGGGATTCTAAGGCTCGGGCGAATAGGCAGACGTCGTTTCGTTGAGAGGGGGCTCGAAAAATTGTGATTTTTCAGGGGGCTCATTTTTTCAAAATGGGTGGCTCAAACTTCGTTGGGGGGGCTCGACTTCGTCGGGGGCTTGGTGGGGTGGGTTTACGTTTATGTGTAAACGGAAAATGTGTGGGGTGATTTTTTAAGATGGCAGATAATTTAGAAGGTAAATTTGATGAAGAGAATTTGATTAAAGAGATGGAGGATATTTCTGATGATGTGACTATGTTTAATTATCAGATTAGATCTTATTTTTATGATGAAAAAAATTGTGATGAGGTGGATTTGCCTAGAATAAATGTGCTTTATGTAAAATATGTTTCGTCAATAGATCATTATAATTTTTTGCTTGATTTAGGAAGGAGGTATTTTTCTTGGGTTGATTGGAATGATATGGATTTGTATTCTTTTGAGAATGAGATTTCTCTTGAATTTGATAATGGGATTCAAAGTTTTTTGGATACGGTTGTCAATTGTAGAAATTATTGGATGTTGGTAAAAGACGATGCCAACACAGAGGAGTAGGTTTGTTTGTATGGTTGTAATTATTTTTCAGATTTGAGATAGATTTCTGGGTTGTTTTCTTTCATGAGAAATTACGTCGTCTTCGACGCTGTATTTCTTATGGAGTGGGTTTGGTGGGGCGGCGGACTTTACGTTTATGCGTAAACGGAATTATTGCTTTCTTGGTTTGAGATAGGTTTTGAGTT
>JAHIEP010000075.1 GCA_018901375.1 Nanobdellota archaeon | reverse complement strand
TATTACCTAATCCCTGTTCCCTATCACCTACCACCTCGCGACCTAGCAGTCGCGCGCATAAACCGTCCGCCGCCCATTCGCCTTCGCCCTCTCAACCGCCTTCTTCAACATCTCATCAGTCTTCCTCTCCAACTCAACCGACAAATCCTCACCAAGATTCAATCCATCAAGTTGCTTCCTAATATTACTCCGAACAACTATAGCCATAATAAAACAAACACACAGACAATTATAAACCTATCCCAAAACAAATCCGTGTCATCTGTGCAATCCGTGCCTCGTCCGTGTTCTTTTAATTTGTCTACAAGTTACACCATCAACAAACTCATCCTAACCGCTAACAGCTAACAACTAAAAGCTACAAGCAGCGCAAGTTACACAATCAACAACCTCATCCTAACCCCTAACACCTAACCCCTAACACCTAACCCCTCAAAGATTCTCAAGAATCTTTGAAACCCTCTCCTCCCCAACAACCTTAATCAGCGACGCTAACCGAGGCCCCTTCGACTTCCCAATCAAAGCCCGATAACAAACATCAAAAAATTCAGTATTAGACAATCCCGACTTCTCACAAATCTCATAAAACTTATCAAACAATTCCTTCTCACTAAAATCCCCAGATTTCAAAACATCCCTCAATAAAACCAATCCCTTCTTTTCCTTAGCAGAAAATTTCCCCTCAACTTTAGAAGCAACACAAAACTTCATATCCTCCCCCGCATGTTTCTCCAACCAATTCCCAACCTTCTCCGCCCTTAAAGAATCAAACGAATTCAATCCCTCCAATTTTCCAATCTGCACCAAAGTAATCAATCCCCTAAACCCAGCCCTCTCCGGCTTCCTCTTCGGAACATCCACAACAGACATCTCGTACATCCGCTTCTCTCGAGGATTACATTTACCAGAAAAATACATCTCTTCCAACTTATCAAACTTCTCGTAAATACTAATTACATCATTATCAAAACTAATCTCAAACGCACTCTTCGGCTTCGTCCCAACAAATAAATATCTCAACACCGACGGCTCATAAACCTCACCAACTTCTTCCAGCGACAAAGCATTCCCAGTCGAACTCGCAAAAGCCTGCCCGCCCTTAATACCAATCCATTCATAGAACTGATAAATCGGTGGCTCAAAACTAAAAACCTTCTTAGAAATTTCTTTAGAAGTTGTAAACGAACCTCCATGAACCGAATGGTCAATACCGCCCGGCTCAAAATCAACCGCCTCATATCGCCATCTCAAAGGCCAATCAACCCTCCAACGAATACTAACAATACCCTTCTTCCGAATATCAAAATCCTCACTAAACCCACACTCACAAGAATAACTAATCTTATATCCCTCGACAGATTTAATTGTAGTCAAATCCTTTCCACACTTCGAACAATAAATCATAATCGGCCACCAAGAATCATCCAAAGGCTCCTCCCTGTACTCATCCAAAATTTCCTTAATCTCTTCTTTTTTCTCCAACGCAACCTTAACCAAATCCGCATAAGCACATTTCTTATTCATCTCATTCTGATAAATAAATTCCGGCTCAATGAAAACCTTCCCCAATGAATTCTCAAACTTCTTCTCATTAAATTCAGCATAACTCATCTTAGAATCAAACGGCGACGGAATCTCACTAATCGGCATCTCCAAATATTTCTCATAACTAGAATCAACTCCCTTCGGCACTTTCCTAAACCTATCAAAATCATCCCACGAATAAATAAACCGAACCCTCTTCCCCTTATCCCGCAAAGCCCTCACAACCATATCCGTCGTAATAACCTCACGAAAATTCCCAATATGAACCTGCCCCGACGGCGTAATCCCAGACGCACAAACATACTCATCCTTCTCGCCTTTCTCCTTGATTATCCTGTCCGCAATAGCGTCGGCCCAGAAAAATTTATCAGCCATACCAACCCAAACATCCCACCATTTATAAATTTATCAAAATCTCATTTACCAATTGTGCTCTCAAGTTCCTTCAAAATATTCTCCTTAAAACTCTCATCTATAACTACCAATTTTTCAATACTAAGGTTCTGAATATCACTTCTCCATTTATCAAAATATACTTTCATAACTTTCTTTCCCTTATCATCCAGACCCCCATAACTTTCCGGACTAACATAAATTAAATAAATTTTTTTCTCGGGCAAATATATTGAAGCACTAACAGTCTCGCCTTTCTGAAAAAAAGAAGATCTGGGAAATATTTTTCCAACTCCAGCCCCCCGAAGATAATCAACAATCACTTTTTTATTTCCTTCCTCCACCCCCCTCACCGGTTTTCTTTTTCCAACAACCTGAGCTTCAGAAACTTCCCTCACTCCACTACGATTACCAGTAACATATCTCTTCGCCCCATGCTCTTTCTTATCTACAACCAAACCCGAAGATTTATGATCGAAAGCATAAGGACTATACCTAGCATCATTAGAAACAAGCCCACTAGGATTATCAAAAGAAAAAACATAAGGACTATACCGAGCATCTTCAGAAACAAGCCCACTAGGATTATCAAAAGAAAAAGCATAAGGAGAATATTTCAGCCCAGAACGAGGTACATTATTTCGATTAATCACTGCATAAAAATTTTTAATTGGAAAACCCACAAATTCACTAGCCTTCACCTCACCACCAAAAAACATCATTGTCACCAATCCCGCACGCAAAAGCCAATCACCCATATAGCTACATCAATTCAAAATATTTAAACACTTGTATATTCGAGACAAATTAAAATCTAAGAATCTTAAAAATCGCTTTATGCGATTTTAACACGTGGCTCTGCCACAAGACTAATTTAGAATTTAAGTATTTTAAACTCCGTATAATCCCCAGACCACTTCATCGCCTCAACCACAACATTCCTAATCTGTGCATGCTCCGGCCCCTTCTTCAAAATCCCTAACATCCTCTCAATATTATCCGCCTCACCCTCAACAACAACCTCAACATTAGAATCCTCCAAATTCCGAACAAACCCTCTCAACTTCAAATCATCCGCATGTCCCTTAACAAACTGCCTAAAGAAAACTCCCTGAACCGTTCCCTGCACCAAAAACCTCACCGCCTTTTTCATATCAACTTTTACCCCCTATTTTTTTAATTGCCTTTTTTAATTTAGGAAGCTCATTGGCTATCATATCATTTAAAATACGATGACTGATCCTAAAATAACTATGGCTCACGACCTCTCGAAACTTAATAAAAACATTCCAATCTACTTCAGTATATTTTTTCAATTCCTCTTTAGGCAATTTCTTAATAGATTCTCCAATTACTTGAAGTCTCATCAATGTAGAATCATAAAAAGAAACATTATGAAAATTAGCCCCAACCTTTTTAACAGAGTCTTCAATCCGAGAAATCATCTCAAGAATATCATCAGTCAAAATCCTAGATCGTGACATAAATAGCCTCCTTTTTTACGTGATTTAATTCTTTTCTCAAATCTCCACTAATTACTAAATCTACTTTTCTACCAAACAAATTCTCAAAATATGTCCATAGTCCAAAATAATTTCCTGCAGTTTCGTTATCAAACTCAACTAACAAATCAATATCACTTCCCCTTTTTTGCTCACCCTTCAAATAACTTCCAAACAATCCAATTCTCTTAACTCCCTTAGCCTTTAACCTATCTTTTCTCTTACTAATCTCGCTCAAAATTAATTTTTTATTCATGCAATAAAAAACAAACAATACTTTTTATTCCTTCCTATAACAAAGCATAAATACCTCCACAACATTAAAACAATATGAAATCCGAAATAACCGAAAAATTCTCAACCCTAATCATCGGAGCCTTCGGTCTAATCGCAGCCCTTGCCTGGAACGACGCAATCAAAGCTCTGTTTACAGGACCCTGCGGAACAGAAAACGCAGGCCCACTATGCGAAGTCTCATCCGGCGGACCTTGGGCTTACGCAATAGTCGTCACAATCCTAGCCGTAATCGCAACAATCTGGATATCCAAAATCGCAACCAAATCTAAAAAATAAATCCCCCTACAATCTATGCGACCCGACGGTCGCATTCATTATTCAAAATTGTCACAACCTGAGACGCAAACAAAGTCACCGGCCCAACCGAAACCTTATCAATCTTCTTCAAAAACCTCTTCATCCCCGACGGAAACCCCTCATGATCCCCAATAATAAAAACCGCCTTATCCAATTTCTTTCCACGAACATCCTCCCCCTTACCATCCAACAAAAGCACATCCTTACCCTCCGAATCCAACTCCATAACCACTTTCTCAAAACTCTTCTTTTCAATAAAACACCCCGGACAAACCTCCAACATCTCCCCGTCACCTGTTGCCTGTAACCTGCTACCTTTGTAAAGCATCCTCTTAATCAACCCCGCAACATTCTTCTTACTAATAGGCATCTCCTTGTTAGACTCCAAAACCAAATGCCTCGGATTATTAGGCCCCCCATCAAAAATCAAATGCAACCGAACATCATCCCTCATCGCATTCGAAACAAAAAACACCGAAATAATAACATTACAAACAATATCCATCCGCCCTGCTTTCATCAGATTATCCCCGATTAAGTTACCAGCAGTCACAGCATTCGCCGAATAATAAACAAATTCCCTTACCATTTAGCTCGCCCCCAAAGGAAGTTGGTAAGAAACCTTGGTTTCTTACAAATCAAATTCCCCGCCGTAACCGCATTCGCCGAATAATAAACAAATTCCCTTACCATT
>JAHIEP010000074.1 GCA_018901375.1 Nanobdellota archaeon | reverse complement strand
TCGGCGTTGCTGGGGTTTTGGTATTTCGGTATTTCGGGGTTTCGGTATTTCGGGGTTTCGGGGGTTCGGGGTTTCGGGGGTTGGGTGGATAGGGGAGGGCTCATCTGCGGATGAATGGCTCAGTATTGCCGGGGGGTTGGGGGATGGTTTTGTAGTATGGAAATTCTTTTAAAGGGTTGGGTTTTATTTTTGTTTATGAGTTTACATATTGAGGAGCTTGGAGTGATTAAAGTTCGTAAGGAAGTTGAGAGGGTTCTTTCTTTGCAGGAGAGGCATTCTATAGGTGAGGGGTTGACGGACGCTGTGATTGATGATTATTCTGGTTGTGATTTTTATGTTGGTCGTGGTTGTAATGCTTTGAATAATAATCCTTTGAAGGTTCCTTGTCATTTCGGTGCTCAAGTTGGTGATTGTTATTCTTATAGGGATTGTAATAGGAGATTGTTTTCTAAAGTAGATCCGTTTGGGATATTGTGATGTCGTTTTCTTGTGACTTTAGAATAGTAACGTTTTTAAATGGAAGTTTGTTTTTCTGTTAATGAATAATATTAGAATTAATGCAATGGATTGGAATAAATATGCTGATGCGGTAGGAGATGTTAATTTGATTCATCGGTTTGATGGTTCTGCTCAAAAATATGGGTTGAGAGGTAAGATTGCTCCCGGTATGTATATCGCTTCGTTTGTTCAGGGAAATGAGCCTATTTCTAGTGTTAAGTCTATTAAATTTTCTGGTAGTGTTTATGACGGTGACGAACTTATCGTCGCTGAATCTTCAAAATTAGGGCGTGGTCATGATTATGTTTTTGTTTGTGGTGATGACGTTGTTTGTGAAGTTAGGGGAGTTAAGTTTGGTTCGCGTTCTGGTTCTGGAAAACCATTGGATAATATTTTGCATACATATAATACGGAGATTAGTCAGAATAGAATTAATTTATATTTGGAGTCTATGGAGTCTGAGGATAGAGAGAAATGTTTGATTAATATTCCTGGTATGTTTCTCGCTTCGTTGTCTGCTCCTGCTTTGTTGGAGTATGGTTCTGTTAATGGATTTACTGGGGTTCATGCAACTCAAAGTTTTATTTCTTATGAGCCATATAAATCCGGATTAGTGAGTTTTTTGATTGGTGATAGAAAAGATAAGGGACCTTTAAGTTTTTTTGATATGAATGCGATTCAGGATGATAAGATTATTGCTTCTTTGAGGTCTGCGGTTATTGGAAGGGAAATGTAATTATTTGACTTTGAATTGAGCTTGCCATCTGTAAATGTAGGGTCCGATGTCGCCGGCTTTTCTGATTTTGATTTTTCCGATTTTGTTTTTGGTGTCTCTTTTGATTTCGTTTAAGACTTCTTCTTTTGTTCCAAAGCCATGATAAAATATTGTTGTGTTTTTTTTTGAAAGTTTTAGTGCGGTTTTTAGGAAGGTGTTCGGTAAATTCGGTCTTGGCATTAGGATGATGTCGAATTTACCTAGTGTGTTAGTGTTTAAGTGCGTTAGTGTTTTAGTCGATCTGGGCAACTTGTTTGCGTCTCCCGGTAGAAGAGTAATATAGTCTTGGAGTTTGTTTAGGGTGATATTTTTTTGGGCTTCTTTGTTGGCTTCTTTGTTTAGTTCGTTTGCGTAGATGTGAAATTCGGTATTCGGTATTCGGTGGTCGGTATTCGATAGTAGGCGTTTGGCGATGGTTATTGGGTAGGGAGCGATGCCGGCAAAAAGTACTAGTATATTGATTGTTTTGCTTTTTGCGGTTGTCGGTTGTCGGTTGTCGGTTGTCGGTTTGATTATTTTGGCTACTTCGTCGGCGATTATTTTTCTTTCGTTTGAGAGTCTTGGGGAGAAGTAGGATTCGTCGATGTTGAATTTGAAGGTGCAGTCGTTTTCTTTGTAGGTTGCGATTTTTGTTTTTAGTCCGGCGAGGTGTTTTGTTTTGTGGGTTCTTAGCTCGCCTTCTATTTTGTCGGTTTTTTCGACTACGGTTGTTAGGTTTTTATGTTGCTTTAGGAATTTTCTTGCTTTTAGGATTTTGATTATTTTTAGAGTTCGTCTTGGGAATTTTAGGATGGCGATGTTGCCTAGGATGTCTTGGGGAATTTTTCTTTTGGAAAAATTCCAGGTGGTAGGTGGTAGGTGGTAGGTGGTAGGGCGACGATGTTTTGGGGAGGTTTGTTTTTCCATTCTTTGTGATGGTTATTTAATTATTTAAAGTGTATTGTTTAGCGAATCTTTAGTTGTTGCGATAATTATTTATATTAAAGTAATGTTTATTCCTTATGTCTAAAGGACTTGATTTGATTCAAAATGAATTGCGAGAGCCAGCTAGTTGTTCTCATGATGGTAGGAGGGG
>JAHIEP010000073.1 GCA_018901375.1 Nanobdellota archaeon | reverse complement strand
TCACAGGATTAACTATCCAATTCAATTTCTTCGCTCGACCAATCCCAAAATTCAATCTAACCCTCTGAACATCAAACATATCCTCATCGCATCCGACCTCATGCGAATAAGTCCCCCTCTTAAAATAATCAAAACTAAACGGACTAAAAAACCTCACATGCGTCGGGTCATTAAACCACCCCCAAGCCGCATAAAACGGAACCCGAATCTTTATCATAGCCCCCCGCTTACAAACCCGCCTAATCTCGTGCATCAACGGAACAAAATTCACAACATGCTCAAACACATGATTAGCCAAAATCTCCTCGACACTATCATCCTCAAACGGCAACCCCCTCTCTAAATCAACAACCTTATCCGGCTCAACCAAAGACGAAACATCACAATTAACAAAACCCTTCCGCTTATCCAACCCACAACCCAAATGCAATCTCATAGAAAACAAAAAAACCAACACCTTTTATAGATTATTATACTCCAGAAGAAACTAATCAAACTAACAAATAACAAAAATCCCCAAATAAAAAAGTCCGTTCAGGTCCGTTCTAAGTCCATGTAAGTCCGTTCATAAAAAAAGCCCACACTCCCAAAGCAAATTACCAAAACAAATCAACCATAAATAAGTTACACAAGAAAACCACCAATAGCTAATAGCTAAACTGCAAATCGTCAAGCGCCCCAAACGTCCCACTAAACGGCTCCTTAAACTCAGGCACAATCTTAATCTCTTCAGGAATCACCTCGGTATTCCAAATCTTAATAGGTCCCCTAAACCCATTATAAAATATAAAGTCTCCAGACAAAGAAACACCTTGCGCCCTCAATGCCTTAACGACTTGATCATCTTCAATATATGCAAGTTCAATAGTTTCATATTCATTAAAAACATCATCCATCAAAAACAATCTCGCAAACAAACTCCTCGAAACTTTCTGAGACAAATAAATCGCAGCACCCATCTGGTCAACCGAATTACCGCTAAACGAAGGTATAATATCTATAACCGCATCAAGTCCACTACCATAATCAATAATCTCTCCATTAAAATAAACATATCTAATCGGAATAGAAGTCTGAATATTATTATAAATATAAACCGCCTCAGGTTGCTTCAGACTTCCATTTTCGACACGAGCAAGAATACCACCAACAGCCGCTTTCCTGGCCGGCAAGAAAATACTTCTATTACCGTCGCTATAAACTATATCCTCAAATATATAACTACCGCCAGAATAAACAACAACTCTTCCAGTCGAAGTCTCTCTCATCTGCTTAGGGTCGGCCAACATTACAGGAATTCCCGCGTATCTATCAAGCTCGTCCTTTCCATCGCCTCCACCAATTTTAGAATAAGCTCCATATTTGCCCAAATCAGTTTGGTCAATCAACAAATAATCAACATCCATCGTCTTAAAAAAACTCAAAGCAGTTTCTGGATAAGGCGTCGTCAAAACATATCTACCAATCTTGTGGTCCCCATCATATATCCCCTGAGCGTGCCCACCATCAGCCACGGTTGCTCTCTCTCCAAGCGTCTGAACCCAATATCCATAATCCCACCAATGCACAAAAACAGCATCCTCATTCGTATTTTGCCGAACCCAAGCCATAGCATTCTGCCACTGCCCATTTGCCGAAGGTCCAGTATATTGAGCCTGATTAGAAGAGACTTCATAAGAACTATTAATTATCATTCCGGACAAGACTAAAGAGATAATCAGAAAAGCAACAACCAAAATCTTAACAATCTCATCTAATTTTTTACCTCGATAAAGACGATATAATTCTATAATAGCATAAGCAGCAGAAAGACACATAAAAGGCGCAATCGCAAAAAACAAACGAGTCGTAGCTCTTCCAGTAATAAGCATAACAAACATCCAAGAGAATAAAATCAGAACCAAAGAATTAATATTAATATCTTCTCTAGAATAACACCTAAAAAAAGCATAGGCAAAAAAGGCAATTCCTCCCAAATAAATTAAACCACTAAGAGTAAAAATCCCAGCCCCATTCAAAATAGAACTCGGAGAAATTCTACTAAATAATATTCCAAACATCATCGAGATAAATCCAAGAAAAATCAATACCCGACCATTCCTCGACTTTACACTCTTAGCAAATTCAATACCAATCAAAACAATTCCCAAAACAAAAAGAAAAAATAACGGCTTTCCTGTACTACTAATCCAATCCATTAAATAAGGCTGAGCATTCTCAGCAACAGTCGTCGTAAGTCGCTCAGTGTTCCAAATAGGATTAATAAGCTTATTAACAATTTCCCACAAAAGCCCAAAAAAATTCTTACCAATCATAGGCAACACAAAAATTCCAGCCAGCATCAAAGCGCCAAGCGAATAAACCATACGATACTTTTCATTATAAAAATCCAAATCTATTTTCTTCTCTAAAAAAATCAACAATCTATCTATTAAAATAAACGCCAAGACTATAACACCAATGATATCAGTAGAGCTCAACAAATATCCACCAACAATATCTTTAAAGCCTGAACCAAAAATCAAAACAGCAGAAGCAACACTTGAAACCATCCAGCAAACATAATACAAAATACCAACATCTCCGACGATATTCTTTCTATCCTGCAATTTAGCTATCCATAAAAACAAAAAAGCAATAGGAATAATCATAAATATAAAAACAGCAACACCACCCCAACCAACAATCGTAAACGCACTCAAAAATCCAACAAGAATTCCAAACAACCCAACACGAACATAATCTTTTTTCTTTAATTTATTAAGATACTTAAACGAAAGAGAAAACGCGAGCATCGTAGCAAAAAACGCAACCATACCAATTGCCTCATGGTCAGAAAATCCAGCCATAGTCCTATAAAGATATGCAGGAGTAAAAGCCAAAAACGCCGACGCTAAAACGGCCGCAAATTTAGAGTTAGTCAAAACATAAACCAAAAAGAAAAACAAAATTAATCCAATTCCAAAAAACAAAACAGGCGAAAAAATATTAACCGCCCTCAAACTATAATCCCCAAAAACACCAGAAGCCTGCCACATCCACACAACAACCCGAGGCATTATCTCAGGATGCCACTTGGTATTAAACCCAGGAATCCTCATCTCATCAAACTCGGGCATATTCCCATCCGTAGCAACAATAGTCTCAGCCACCCTCAAAAAATAATAAGGGTCAAGCGCAATCGGAATCTTCTCCCCCGTCGTAGAATCCGTCAACAAATCCCAATTAGAAAGCCGAATCGAAGAACTCATAAACAAAATAATCACCAACAAAACTCCAGTCAAAGCCCACTGAAACTTCTTATCCTTCACAAACTCCGGAACAACAATCTTATCCATAAAAACATATATCACAGTCCGTTTAAAAAACTTCTCTCTCTCAAAGGAAGTTGGTAAGAAACCTTGGTTTCTTACAGCATCAAAAACGCCAATAAAATAAACAGAAGCTGGAACAAATAAATCAAATAAACAACTTTCCTCTCTGTCGCCCCCTTCCCCAAAGCCCAAATCGCCAAATGCTCAAGTCCATAAATCTTATCATAAGGCATATTCAACCGACCATCTTTCGTAGGCTTACCAAACGAATGCCTTTCAAGTCGACCTCTCAACTTCAAAACAACCTCAACAATATAAGGAAGAAAAACAACAAAAGCAATCTTCTCAAAATTACCAAGAATCGCCATCCCCGCAATCAAAGCCCCAACCACATAAGTAATTATATCTCCAGGAAAAACACTAGCAGGAAATTTATTGAAAAAATAAAACCCAATCAAAGATGCCACCATACAAAGTCCAACGACGCCAAGCCAAGGAGAACCAGTAATATAAGCAACGAAAGACAAAAAACTCAAAATCAAAATTCCCTGCCCCGCCTCAAGTCCATTAAACCCAGCTAAAAAATTATAAGTCGTACTGACACCAGCGACGGCAAAAGGAATTAAAACCAAAGGATAAATAATTCCAAAATTAACCATTCCAAAAAAAGGAACAGCCATAAAATGAGTACCAGCATTAATAACAACCAAAGGTATCGACGCCATAAAAGCAAGAACCAACCTCAACCGATTAGACAACCCACCATGTTTCCACCCCAACAAATCATCAACTAAACCAACAATTCCCAAAATCAAAATCACACTCAACAAAGCAAAAATCTCCAACGCATTAACCGTCCCTTCAAAAACAAAAGTCTTCAATGCAACATAAGTCAAAACCCCAAGCACAAAAGCCAAAATAACAACAACCCCACCCGACGCCGCAACATTCTTCGGATGCCCAAACTTATTCATATCCTCCCAAACCAAACCAATCTTCCGACAAATCCTAATCCATTTCGGCAAAAGCAAAACGCTCAATAAAAAACTAACCAAGACCGAAATCAGCAATAAGTATTCCATAGCAAAACTTAATATCCACAACTTAAAAGCCTTTCTTTATAATTCATTTCCTAAATCGTTTCATGAACCCAAGCAGCATCTTACGAATTTCAACAATCTCTTTCCCCATCTTTCCCAATTCGTCTTCTGTCAAATAACCTGCCCGTCCAGCCCTCTTT
>JAHIEP010000072.1 GCA_018901375.1 Nanobdellota archaeon | reverse complement strand
CATTAGACGGATTATCGCCGAGAAACAGAATCTGGCTTACTAACCTCCGGAGTACAAAACGACCTTGCATTAAGCAAGGTCTTTTTGTTTTGTGCGAACGGAGGGAAGCCAAGGTTCTTGAGCGAAGTGAAAGGTTCTTACTAACCTCCGGAGCACAAAGAACCCGCAATAAAAGCGGGTTTTTTGATCCTAGTTTTCTAAAATCATTCCAATGAGCGGGTTAATACTTCAATCTGATATAATCAATATATGCCAACGGTAAATATTTTTTTTGAAGAAAATAATGACATTCGAAAATTAGATGCAATTGCTCCTCAACTCAGAGAATATCTTGCTGATAAACTTTCATGTAACTTAAAAAAATTAACTCCACCAGAAATAAGTATTAGATTTATTAAAACTGATGGTGGAGAGATGATTGCAAGCATTGAATTGGAAATAACAGCCCATGCTTTTCCTGAAAGAGTAGAAAGACAAGACAAAATATGTCTTGAGGTTGTAGACTACATCAAAAAACAAATCCCGACAATTAAAGAATTACAGGTTTGGCTTAAATTATGCGAATTAGGGCATAGCTGGAAATCGTAAACCAATTTTAAAATCGTACTAATGAGTGAGAAAATTACTTATCTGGGGATGTTAGTTTTTTTACAAATTCTGAGGTAGATTTTACTTCTTCCTCCAAAGTAATGGAGGTTCCTACCAAACCATCTAGGAAGGAGACCCAACCCACTGGGGCGAGCCCATTATTATCACCAAATCTCTTACTCATTAAGTGAACAAAAATAACACTAATCTCAAGAGGATCATATCCTTGATCCCCTTCGCCCGGAGGGTTTAACCCCGGACTGTCTTTAACTAAATTTGTTGCAACATCAATTGTTTTGAATCTTATGTCGCAGTAGATTTTAAATGCGTCTTCCACATTGATTTCGCCAGATTCTTTTCTAGCGTCAGCTTGGTCGAGTTCCTCAATAAGGGGGAACGATAAAAAAGTACCAAGTTCTCTTGCTTTTTTAGCGTAACCTTTCATAAATTCTTTATTAACCTCATAGAATTCGTCAATTGTATCTTGAAGGATTTTACTTTCAATTATTTCTTCTGCCTGATGAAGCGTTTCCTCTGATCCATATTTTTTGTTAATATATGCTTCAACAATTTCTTCAGCCTTTCTGATTGTTTCAGCATACCCCTCTTCATTACTAGAAGTGTTTTCGGTCATAACAATATTTTACATCAATTAAGAATAAGTTATTTTAAATTATTCTAAAATCATCTCAACGAGCGAAGCGACTACTAACCTTGCGATGTTTGACTTGTTTTGCCGGCAATGCTACATTTAATAAAGAAAGGCGGTGAGAATGAAATGAATGAAATTACTTCCTGGCAGGTTGTGCTTGTTGAATCCTGGCGGCAGGTTTGGTATTCTTTCGCGGGTTTACTTCCTAATGTTTTGGGTGCAATCTTAATTTTTGCGATTGGTCTTGTCATTGCTTCATGGGTGAGAAAAGGTTTAATAAAAGCTTTTGAAATAGGCAAGCTGGACGTTGTTAGTAAAAAATTGGGATTGGATGAAATTGTTAAAAAAGGACATATGGAATTTACCCTTACGACTCTAATAGCAAGCCTTGCAAAATGGTTGGTAATATTGGTATTTTTCCTGGCAGCGGTTAACTTATTGGGGTTGAGTGTAGTTTCCGATGTTTTGGTTGCAATACTTGGCTATTTCCCGAATATTCTTGCGGCGGCGCTAATAGTAGGAGCCGGGTATTTTGTAGCTAATTTGGTTGAGGGATTGGTCAAAGGAGCCCTAGCTTCGGTTGACCACGGAATTGCAAAACCAATTTCCAGGGTTGCTAAATGGATAATATTGGTAAGTGCCATTTTTGCGGCAATCGATCAACTGCAGATTGCAAAAGGATTGGTTGCAACATTTTTCCAGGGATTGACATACACGCTGGTTTTGGCCATAGGGCTTTCTGTGGGATTGGGAGCAAAAGACTTGGTCTCAAAGATATTGAGCGATTGGTACGAGAAAGCGAAAAAATAAGTTTTTTATTTAACCCACTTGTTCTAGGAAACGAGAGTGCCGGTTTGTTTTCCTTCAAGGATTTTGTTGAGGTTTTTGATGTTCTTGATATTGAAGACGATTATCGGCATTTTTT
>JAHIEP010000009.1 GCA_018901375.1 Nanobdellota archaeon | reverse complement strand
TTGGGGGTTGGAGGCTGGTGCGATGGTTTTGGCGAATAAGGGTTTGGTTTGTATTGATGAGTTTGATAAGATGGACGAGGAAGATAGGTCGACGATGCATGAGGCGATGGAACAGCAAACGGTCACAATTTCTAAGGCGACTGTTCAGGCAACTTTGCGTGCTCAGACTTCGGTTTTGGCGGCTGCGAATCCTAAGTTTGGGAGGTTTGATCCGTTGCAGTCGATTCCGAAGCAGGTTAATTTGCTGCCGTCTTTGTTATCTCGTTTTGATGCTATTTTTATTATGAGGGATATTCCGAGTAGGGCGAATGATGAGGCGATTGCGACGCATGTTTTGCTTGAGCATAGGCAGGAGGCGAAGCATGATGTTATTGATAATGATTTGTTGAAGAAGTATATTTCTTATGCTAAGCAGAAATGTAATCCGATTTTAGGTGAGGAGGCGGTGAAAGTGATGAAGGATTTTTATGTTAGTTTGCGTAATATGCCGCAAATGGGGGATGGGCCGTCGAAGCCGATTCCGATTGGGGCGAGGCAGTTGGAGGCGATGGTTCGGTTGTCTGAGGCTCATGCGAGGATGAGGTTGTCGAATGAAGTTGAGGTTAGGGATGCGATTGCGGCGATTGATTTAGTTAAGAGTTATTTGATGCAGGTTGGGTATGATAAGGATACGAAGACGTTTGATGTGGATAGGATTACGGGGAATTCGGCGTCGAGTCGGAATAAGATTCATGTTGTGCAGGAGGTGATTGAGGAGTTAGAGAAACGGCTTGGGAAGTTGATTCCTTTGGAGGAGATTACGAAGGCTTTGAATGGGAAAATTAGCGAGGCTGAGATTGACGAGGCTGTTGGGAAGTTGCTGAAGTCAGGCGACCTTTTCCGACCCAAGCGTGGGTATGTTCAAAGAATGTGACGGGAAAACCCAGGTTTTCTTCGTTGTACCTTTCCTGATTTAGGTGAACTTCATTCACAATACAGGGCAAATTAAAATTTCTTAATGCGCCTGTCTATAAATGAACAACCTGTCGCTAAAATTTTAATTTGCTGACTTGGCGGAATATGTTATTTTTAGAAATTTTTTTGATGTGGAATATGTTGTGGTGAGGAATAAAAAAGCTCCATGCGTGCTGGCTGGAGCTTTTTCGAAGGAGGAAAAATGTTGTTGTCAACATTGCTGTTGGTAAAATAAAATCGCCATTGATGTTTTGACAATGGCGATTTCGGAGGAGGGTGATGAAAAGCCTATCCTTGGAGGATAGGGGATGTATTACATTTGCGAGGCTGATTTAGAATTCTTTGGAATTTAGGTATTCCGGTTTTAATCCAGTATCTAGAGGGTTTATTTTGTTAGTAGTTACTTGATTGGAAATTATGTCTTAAGGTTAAGATATAATCGAATGGATTCATTTGTGTTATTATTAGAGGGAGTTCTTGTTTATAAGTTTTTGTCTTACATCCTGCTTACATCTGTCTTGTTTTGTTGATTTTGTAACTTGTTGGGTTTGCTAATTTGTTGAGTTGTTAAGAAGGGACGTTGATTGTTTTGGGTTTGTGTAGCTTGGCTTAGTGATTTTTTAATGAACGGACTTACATGGATACTAACGGACTTGAACGGACAGTGACGGGCTTTTTTGGGTTTTGTTATGCAACTTGTTGGGTTGTTAAAAGGGTAGGGTGATTGTTTTGGGTTTGTGTAACTTGGCTTAGTGATTTTGGTTAACTCAATCTCATAAATGCTTATAAAGTCGTTGGGATATTTTGGGTTATGGAAGTGGGAAGTGGTGAAATTAGAAAACGAAACGTACGGAAGACGTGGTCTTTCGTGGTGTTAGGTATTAGATATAAGGTGTTAGGAGGTGCCAAATAATGGACGCTACTGCTGAAATTAGAAAACGAAATGTGGCCTACAAACTTAGGATTGGTGATATTTTGAAGGGAGTGCCGAGGATGGAAGAGGGGCGGTTTTTGTTTTTGGAGTTGGGAAATAAGAAGGTTGTTCGAATAAATATTTTGGCTAATTGTGTGGATAAGTTTATTCAGGAGGGAGAGAAGCAATTTGCGTCGCTGACGATTGATGATGCGTCGGGGCAGTTGAAGTTGAAGGCGTTTGGTGAGGATATTGAGCCGTTGAAGGCGATTGTTCAGGGAGATACTTTGCAGGTTATTGGGAACATGAGAGAATGGAATGGAGAGCTTTATATGATTCCTGAGGTGGTTAAGAAAGTTGATGCGCGATGGTTGTTGGTGCGGAAATTGGAGATTCAGAAGGCGCGAAAAGATTTGCCGGTTAATGGGAAGGGGGATAATAGTTTGAAGAATTCTATTATGGACAAGATTAAGGCGGCTGAGACGGCTGGTGGGATTGATGTTGATGCTTTGATTATGGACGTTGAGGCGAGTCCTGATGCGATTAATGGCGAGATTAAGAAGTTGCTTGAGGAAGGGTTGGTGTACGAACCGCGTCCCGGAAGGTTGAGGTATTTAGGATAGGTCCGGGACAGTTCGCTTCGCTGTGAGTGGTGAGTGCGGAAAAATTTTGGGGAATTTTTCCTTGAGTTCGGCTTCGCCTGTAAGTAGGGCTTTGCCCGATGTGGCGAAGTTTGTTAATTATGGTTAGAAAATTATTATAATTCGTCGAGGTCGATTTCTATGTCGTCGCCGATTAGGGATTCTTCTCTTATTTCTATTTTTCTTTTCTCTTTTTTTCTTTTCATTTCTACGAGGTCGTTTAGAGTTACGTCTTGGAGAGCTTGTCTTCTTGAGAAGTCAATTTTTCCTTTTGAGAGTTTTTCTAATTGCTCTTTCTTTTTTGATAGGGAGATTTCTAACGCAATTTCGTCTTCTGGTTCTGATACTGAGACTGAGGACATTTTTCTTCTTACTGCTTTGAGGATTTCTTGTTCTTCGTCGTGGCTTCTTGTGAAGTTGACTTGGGGCTTGTGATTTTTTAAAAGTTTTATGCCGAGGAAGGCTTCGAGTTTGATAAAGAGTTCTTGGAAATTTTTTGGGATTTTTCCTTTTTCGATTCCTTGGATGACTTTTGGTTCTACTTGCATTTTTTCCGCGAGGTAGACTATGCTCATTTTTTTTCTTCGTCTTGCGATGTTGAGTTCCCAGTAATAATTGTCGAGGACGTCTTCGTGCATTTCTTTTTTTGGCGGGATTCGAAGTCTTGCTAGGTTTCCTTGTGTGACTATTTGGTCGTCGCTGATTTCGGTTGTGTCTCGAAATCCAGATATTCGTTCCATCCTTTCTCGGACGGTGTATCTCGCGTCGGCTTTGTCGAGTTGAGATTCGGAGGGTTTTTTTATGATTGGAATGCCTTCGTCGTCGGCACATTCTTTGCAGACTCTTACCATCTCTGAGTTGTATATTCCTTCGAAGATTTTTGTTTCGTCGGATGTTTTTTTACAGATTGTACAGCGCATGTTCTAGGTGTTAGGGGTTAGCTGTTAGCTGTTAGCTGTTAGCTGTTAGCTGTTAGGCCGGGTTGATTTAGTTTCATTCTTTGAGAAGGTATTTTGGTTTTTTAAAGAAATATGTGATTTGGTGTATATGTTGTAAGAACCAAGGTTCTTACCAACTCCTTTTAAGACAGACCACCTAGTAGGCGCTTCTGGTGAAGTGAGGGTTTTTTACCAACTCCTTTTAAGACAGACCACCTAGTAGGCGCTTCTGGT
>JAHIEP010000071.1 GCA_018901375.1 Nanobdellota archaeon | reverse complement strand
TGCCAGATTTAGCAGTAACTTGGAAATGGCAAGGAGTACATCTTTTGCAGAGATTAGCTCTGCCCTAAAAAGAAAAAAAAGCGAATTGCTTTTAATGGTTGATACAGTTTCTCCTTTGATTGAAGATTTGGTCTTTGAAAACCAATCTACTTCAATGAAACAATATAAAACTCCTCAATTAAATCCTGAGGATAAAAGATAAAATGGAATACACATATGCGGCTCTTTTGTTGCACTAGGTAGGTAAGGACATCAACGAAGCTAACTTGAAGGCTGTTATTTCCGCGACTGGGGCTTCGGTTGACGAGGCTAAGGTTAAGGTTATGGTAGCGTCTTTGAGTGGTGTTGACATCGCTGAGAAATTGGCGAATGCGTCTGTCGCTGTGGCTCCGGCTGCGGTTGCTGCCCCTGTAGTAGAAGAGAAAAAGAAAGAAGAACCAAAAGCTGAAGCGGCTGAAGGTTTGGCTTCATTGTTCGGATAGGGACTAGCTGTTAGCCTTTAGGGGTTAGGTGTTAGTTGTTTTGGAATGGTGGGGTCGTTCTAGCTATTAGCATTTAGCCGTTAGCTGTTAGGACGCTGAGGCCGATTTAGATTGGTCTTGGGATTTGGATGAATGATGGGGTCTTGTTAGATGGGTTTGGTAGATTAATTTTTTGTGTTGATTGTGTAACTTGTAGTTTAATTAAAAAGGAACGCGGATTGGGGATGGGATTTCGCGGATTCACACGGATTTTTTATTCAGGAGTATTAATTTATTCCATAATAAGTTGCGCCGTCTTCGACGCCGCACTTCTTATGGAAACTTTGAGGATGAATTTAGACTTTACGCCCACACTCAGAATCGAACTGAGATACCCGTTAGGGTCTGGATTTCAAGTCCAGTGCAATACCATTATGCGATGTGGGCAATAATTATCTGAGAAAGATTTAGTTTTTAAGACTGTCTATATTTAATGTATGATGAGCAGTCTGTTCTTGAACAATAATCCCAGCAAAAAACCGACCATCCTTTTTCTACTGAATATTCTGCATCTTCTCTTGATATTAGATTCCGGAATGGTCCCCTTTTGCGTATTTCTTCTTCATTAAATGGACAATCTTCTTTTTGACCACTTGGTTTCATTGCGCCATCTGGTTTACTTGCTCTTAAGGTTCCTACAAGTGGAAAATAAATTGTTTTTGTTTTTATTGGTCCTAAATTACATGGTGTGGTAATTTGAATTTTTTTGCGGGATTCCAGAAAAGTATCTTCCATAGCCTCACGATGACGTTTCGCATATTCGTCCATGGTGGATAGAAAAAATATCGCTTTATAAATTTTTATATGCTACGCCTGTACCCCGAATCGAACGGGGATACCTCGAAAGGTCGCGGGTTCGAGCCGCGTGCGATACCATTACGCGATACAGGCATGTAAGAAAACCAATGGTTTTCTTACCAACTTTCCTTAGGAATAGTTGGAATCTATAATTGTTTGAATTGGGGAAGGTTTTTAAATTTGTTTGAGTGGGTACATAGATGAGAAAAGAGGTTAGGTTGGTGAGTGCTTTGACTTATATTTTTTTGACTGTGCTTTTGGTTTATTTTGTTTTGAAATCTAATTATGAATTTATGGGGTATGCTGTTGTCGTTGGGGTTTTGTTTTATTTGATTTTGAAGTTGGATGAGAATTATAAATTTCCGGTTGTTTCGATTTGGTTGTTTGCGGTTTGGATTGTTTCGCATATGCTTGGAGGGTTGGTTTATATTGGCGGGGTTCGGCTTTATGATTTGGTTTTGATTCCTATTATTGGGGAGCCGTTTTTTATTTTGAGGTATGACCAGTTGATTCATGCGTTTTGTTATTTTGCTATTGTGATTTTGGTTTATTTTGTTTTGAAGGGAAATATGAAGAAAGGCTCTGGGATTGTTTTAAGTGTGTTTGCGGTTTTGGTGGCGATTGGAATTGGGTTGTTGAATGAGGTTATTGAGTTTGGGATGGTTGTTTTTGCCGACGCTGGTGCTGCGGTTGGTGGGTATTATAATACGGCTTTGGATTTGGTTTTTAATTTGGTTGGGGCTTTGATTGGGGTTGTGTTTGCTGGACGGGTTTTGGATTAATATGCCTAGGGATTGAATTTGTAACTTTGGTAAATTAAAGGGTGAACGCGGATTTTCGCGGATTTTTTATTTGGGGTTTGTTTTGTAACTTGCTGTGATTAGTTATCGTTTTAGCTTTGGAATAATTAATTTTTCATGAACGGACTTACATGGACTTTGATGGACTTACATGGACTTTTTTTTGGTTGGATTTTTTGGTGAGACTAGGAGAATGGTGGAGTTTTTATTCCCCACTGGGCGAATAACTCGCAGCTTGTTGCGATGAAAATAGTGTCTAATTAATGGTGTAATTAGCAACGCGGATTACTGGATTATTTGGATTACTGGATTTAGAATTTATTAGTGGGTACCTTTTGGTTTATCGTGAAGTGAGCCTTGGAGAATGATGGGTTTTTTATTTTGGTTGGATTTTTTTAAAGAAAGGTTTTTAAATTTAGTTTGGTGGGGTTGTTTATGAAAATTTTGAAGAATAAAACTGCCGTAATCTTTATAATAGGAGTTTTGCTTATTGGTTTTACTTTGGTTATTATGAATGCGTTTAATGGCTTTGGGGAGAATAAATCGTCGGGTGATGAAGATAAAAATATGGAAAATGTAAAAGTTAAGATGGAGACGAATCATGGGGACGTTGTTATAGAGTTATATGGGGACATGCCGGTGACTGCTGGGAATTTTAAGAAGTTGGTTGAGGAGGGTTTTTACGACGGTGTTATTTTTCATAGGGTGATTCCTAATTTCATGATTCAGGGTGGGGACCCGACGGGGACTGGGATGGGTGGACCAGGTTATAAGATTGCTGATGAGTTTGTTGCTGGGCATTCTAATGTTCGGGGGACTTTGTCGATGGCGAACTCTGGGCCGAATAGTGGGGGGAGTCAGTTTTTTATTAATCTAGTGGACAATTCATTTTTGGATTATGATAAGCAACCTTTGTCTAGTAAGCATCCGGTTTTTGGAGAGGTTGTCGAGGGAATGGAAGTTGTTGATGAGATTGCTTCGGTGGCGACTGGTGGAGAGAAGCCTGTTGAAGAGGTTGTTATAATTAAAGCATCTGTGCTTTAATTAAGTTCGTCCTTTGGACTGTGAGTGGTGAGTGTGGAGCTTTGCTCCAAGAGTTCGCTTCGCTGTGAGATTAGGGCTTCGCCCGAGTTGGCGGGAGTTGTTAGATTATTTTTATCGGCTTAAATTTTTTAATGAATTTTAGAGCGTCTTTCATTTTTGATTTTGATTCGGCATAGAGGGTGACAAGTGGCTCTTTTTTTGTGATTTTACCGACGTGGTTGTGGAGGTAGACTCCTGCTGAGATTGTTTCGGGAGTTCCGAGAATTCGGCAGATAGAGTTTATTCCCTTGTTACTTATTTCTGTTATTGTTCCGGATTTTTTTGCTTTGATTGTTTTTTTGAATTTTGCTGGTTGGAGATTTTTTACTCTTTCGTCGAAGTCGTTTGTTCCGTTTTGTGCGTTGACAATTTCTTTGAATTTTTCGTATGCTTTTCCCGACGCTAATGCTTCTTCGGCTTTTTCTTTTGCGTTTTTTATTCCGCATAATTTTATTAGTTCAATTGAAAGGTAAAGTGATTTATCTCTCAAATCTTTTGGTCCTTTGTTTTGTAATACTTGAAGTATGTCTATCATCTCCAAAACGGGGCCTGCTCCATTGCCTATTGGTTGGGTTCCGTCGGTGTAAACGACTTTTAATTTGAGATTAAATCTTTTGGCTATTTTTTTAAATTTGTCTCCGAGTTTTTTTGCTTTGTCTAGTGTTTTTATTTTTGAGCCTTTGCCACAAGGGATGTCTATTATGATGTGCTTTGCGCCAGCTGCTATTTTTTTTGACATGATAGAAGCTAGAAGTTGTGGTTCGATGTCAAGGTTTAGCATTCGTTCTACGTGGATTATTTTGTCGTCGGAGGGAGCTAGTCCTAGAGAGCCTCCCCATGCGAGACAGGCTCCGGTTTTGTGGACTACTTTTTTTATTTCTTTTAGAGAGAGCTCTACGTTTGCGATTGTTTCGATTACGTCTGCCGTTCCTGCTGCAGAAGTTATTGCTCGAGAAGAGGTTTTTGGTAATGTGAGTCCTGCTGCTGCACAAATAGCTATTACTATTGGCGTCGTTCGGTTTCCGGCAATTCCTCCTATGCAATGTTTATCTGCTAAATATTTTCCTTTGAATTTTAATCTTGCTCCGGTTTTTACCATTGCCTTTGTTAAGTTGATTGTTTCTTCTAGATTCATCTTGTTGAGTTTTTGCGCTGCGGTGAAAAATGCTATTTCAGCCTCGGTTAAATTGTTTTCGACTATTTCAGAAATGATTAAATTTAATTCCTCTCCGGTTAATGTTTTTCCGTCTATTTTCTTTTTGATTAAATAGGATGCTTCTGATATTTCCGAGGAGCTTACCTCTACTTCTGCTCCGTTTTTTACTTCTAGAATTTTGGATAGCTCGTGGGATAATCCTATTTGATTTTTACTTACTAGTTTTGAGAAGATGTCTACTATGGCATAAACTTTTTTTGGTTTGGATATTTTTATTCTGTCGTTTACGAACACGTTTAGTTTTTTTGCTGCCTGCTCGTTGAGGACTACTACTGGACGTCCGGCTAACCAATTAAAATTTTTTACCTTCAGTTTCATTTATTTTTCAAATAATTCTTTTAATTTTCCTTTCTGGTAGAATTCGATTATTATTAGGACGTAGGCGAGGACGAGTGGGCCCAAAATAAGTCCTGAGATTCCGAAGAAATAGAGTCCTCCGATTGTGCCGATGACGCTTAGGGCTACTGGAAGATTTGATTGTCTTGATAAAATGTAGGGTCTGAATAGGTTGTCGATTGTTGAAACAAATAGGGCTCCGTAGAGAAAAAGGAAAATTCCGGAGAAGACTTGGCCTGTAGCTAATAGGATTAAACTGACTGGAAGCCAAACCATCCATGAGCCGAGGACTGGAATCATTGAAACTACACTCGCAATGAATGTTAGAATTATTGCCTTTGGAACTCCTAAGAAAAACAATCCGGCTCCTAGAACTAAACCTTGTAGAATCCCTATGAAGACTTGACCGAAAATAATTGCGTTAGTTATTCCTCTAAATTCTTTTGAGAATTTGTCTTCTGTGGATTTAGAGAAGGGTGAAAGTGATGAGATGTATTTTTTTAATTCGTCTGAATCTCTAATTGCAAAGTAGAATGTGAAAAGGAATACTGCAAATTGCAAAAGCAGCGACGGTAAATTGACTAACATGCTTGTGAATTGATTTAGGAAAGTTGAGAAGAATTTTCCTATGATGTTATCTAGGTTTCTGGCGACGGAAGAGAGCATGTCTCCTTGTAAATATTTACTAAGAACTTCTGTGAAGTTGAAATTTTGTAGAAGGACGTAAGTTTCGAAAGCTTGATTTACGATGATTGGAACGAGGTAGGCTATTGGGATTGCGATTATTAAGACGAGTAGAAGCAAAAGTAGGAAGGCGGATAGGTTTTTGTTTTTGACGAGTGATTTTATTTTTTTGTAGACTGGGTTGAAGATGTATGCGAATAAAAGTCCGAAGACGATTGCGATTATGATTGGTTTTAGGATGAAAAATGTTAGGATGAAAATGCCGGCGATTATTGTGGCGACTATTCCTTTTTTTATGTAGTTGGATTCTGTCATTATAGTTTATGGATTAAGAATTTATAAATGCTTCTTGTGTTTATATTTTTGCGGGACAAGTTTTATAAAGAGAATTTGATATTTCGTTGAATGATTACGAAAAAAATTTTTAATGGCGTCTATGATGACGAAGTTCATGTGAGTTTTTTGAAGTTTGGTCGAGGGGAATATCATGATAAGTATTTATTGGAGGGAAAGAGGCAGGCGAAGAAGTGGGGAATTAAGGCCGGGGCCGAGTATGTGAATTTTTTAGTAAGGAAATGTTTGGAGAAATTTAGTGTGCCCCCATTAGATAGCTCTGGGCATCAAACGGGGCAAGCGGTTGCTATTACTGGGGTTATTGTGTCGACGCTGGATTTGCGTGATGAGTTTAAATTTGAAATTGTTAAAGCTGGGAATTTTCAGGGCGTTCGGAAGTTTCAGATTGCGAGTGAGATTGAGCCGTCGCAGATTATTGAGTTGATGGATAAATATCCGAAAGCTTTTTTTGCTTTGAGTTTTAAGGGCGACGATTTTGTTTTGAAGATTAAGGCAAAGGGTCCGACGAGCGGAAAACCAGGGAAGGAGAAAGATGAGGGTCCCGTCGCTGATTTTTGTTCTTTGAAGACTTCGGATAAGGCAATTGTTGATGAATTGTTTTTTGGGATTGGAGATTTTACTGAGTGCAAGATTAAGCATACGATTTCTGTTACTGATATTGTTTATCCTTCGAATGTTGCGGAGTTGAAGCCGGCTGAGATTAGGGAGTTGGCGAAGAGGAAGGGGACGATTAAGAGAATTGTTTTTAGGGATGGGGTTGAAAGTGAAAGTGAAGCTGAGTTCGTGGCGTAGGAGGGGAAAGAATTTTGATTTATGTATTATATGAAAAAGGTTGGAATTGATTGTGTAACTTGTATCCTAATTAAAAAGAACACGGATTTTCACAGATGACACGGCAGGATGTCCCGTAATTATGTGATTATATGTATAGTTAATTTTAACCGCGGACTTTCGCGGACTTGTCGACGAGGAATTATTGTTCGTGATTGAACCAATCTAGTTTTTCGTATTTGGGTAATTGTTTTATTTGGTGTTCTGCTTTTTGAGCATCGGAGCGGTCTTTGCATTCTTTTGATTTTAAAAGTTGTTTGAATTTTTTCTTCATGACGTATTTTGAACCTTTGTTGTGGGCGTGGGTTTTCATTCGTTTGTCGAGGTCGTTTGTGACGCCAGTGTAGAAGGAGCCGTCGGCACACTCTAGCAAATAAACCATCCATGTCTTAGGAGGTAGGGGGTAGGGGGTAGATGGTAGGGTTGGCATTTTAGTCGTCGAGGTTTTTTTGTTTGGCGCAAGTGGCGCAGATTAGGGCGGTTTCTTTTAGGGACATGTAGTAGCGGTTGCCCTCTTCTAGTATGTCGCTGAATTTTTCCCAGCCTTTTTCTATTGTTAGTTTTCCAGATAGGACTTCTTCTGGGACGTGAGAGGCTTTTTCTAGAAGGTCTGTTCTTTTTTTGAACATGTTGTAATGGAAGAG
>JAHIEP010000070.1 GCA_018901375.1 Nanobdellota archaeon | reverse complement strand
GGGGAATTGGGTTAAGATTGCTTATCCACAGGAGTTGTTTGAGGATGGGAATGTTGCGAATATTTTGTCGTCGATTGCGGGGAATGTTTTTGGGATGAAGTGTGTTAAGGGATTGAGGTTGGAGGATATTAAGTTTCCGCAAAAATTGTTGAAAAGTTTTCCTGGACCGAGGTTTGGGATTGAGGGTTATAGAAATATTTTGAAAGTTAGAGGTCGGCCTTTGGTTGGGACGATTGTTAAACCGAAGTTGGGGTTGAACACGAAGGACCATGCGAAGGTTGCTTATGAGGCTTGGATTGGGGGCTGTGATTTAGTTAAGGATGATGAGAATTTGTCGTCGCAGAAATTTAATCCATTTGAGAAACGAGCGGCGAAGACTTTGGAGATGTGTGATAAGGCTGCTCAGGAAACTGGGGAGAAAAAGGGATATTTGATTAATGTTACTTCGGAGGCGATGACGATGTTGGACCGGGCGGATTTGGTTAAGGAGCTGGGTGGGAAGTTTGTGATGCATGATATTATTACGGCGGGGTTTTCTTCTTTGGAAACTTTGCGGGCGAATTGTAAGCTTGGGATTCATGCGCATCGGGCAATGCATGGGGCGTTTACTGAGAATCCTAATCACGGTTTGTCGATGATGTGCGTCGCTGATTTTGCTCGGATGGCTGGAGTTGATAGTTTGCATATCGGGACTGGGATTGGGAAGATGCGAGGAGGGAAGCGAGAGGTTGGTGAGATAAATGAGGAGATGGAAATGATGAGAGTTAAGAAGACAAAGCATCGGTTGGCGCAGGATTGGGGGGAGATGGAGCGCGTTTTTTCGGTTTGTTCTGGGGGGCTTTACCCTGGGCATGTTCCGTATTTGATGAAGAATTTTGGGGAGGATATTATTATTCAGGCTGGGGGTGGAATTCATGGGCATCCGGATGGGACTCGGGTTGGGGCGACGGCTTTAAGGCAGGCTGTCGACGCTGTTATGTGCGGAGAGGCTTTGGAAGTTTATGGGAAGAATCATAAGGAGTTGAGGGATGCTTTGGAGTTTTGGGGGAAGGTTAGATTTTAGAGAGAATGCTTTCTCTTTAGAGGGTTGATGCCTTTTAGAGCTTCGCTTTAGACTACTTTGTAACTGAAAGGTTTATAATTTTCTTTTTGTCTTGATGTGTATGGGTGTTGAAGTTTTGGTCGAGAAGGGGATGATGTTTACTGGAGTTGCGGAGAGAAAGTCGGGGAAAGATGATTTGGTTGTTAGGAGTATTTCTGGTCATAATGGTTACGTTAAGGAGAATTTGAACAATGATATTGAGGTTTATCCTGGGGTTTATTATCGGTTTAAAGTTGTGGCTGGACCGTATTGTAAGAGGATGCATAATTTTTATTATGTTGTTGCGAAGAGGGGATTGTTTGAAGATGAGGGAGTTGATTTGAATGTTAGTTATAGTTCGTTGAGAGGTAGATAGTTTGGTATGATAATATTTTTAAATAGGGTATGGTGTAATTGTTTTTATGGATGATCGAGAAAATTCTGTTAATGGAGAGGTTTATCAAAATGCTAGAAAGCGACTCAAGATGTCTGGTTGTAGAGAAGATCTTGTTGACGTCGCTGACCAATTAAAAAATAATAAGGAGCTTGTTTATGTGAGTTATAAGAATAGGGGCATTGGAGAGGTTAGGTGGGATGATATGTATAGGGGTCTTCTTAAATTGGCAGATAGGAAGGCTGCTGTCTGGCAAAAGAATCATGATATTGCTAATAGATTTATCGGAAGAAAATCTTTGTTTGGGGATTATGGGACGTCGGATAGATTTTAATAGAGTGTTATTTTGAATTTATTATGAGGGAATTTTTGACGCAAAGCATGAGAATTAAATAAGTTTATAAGGTGGGGTTTTTCATAATTTTATGGAATCAAAAGGTAATTTTGGTGCGAGGAAGTATTTGGGGTATGTGGCTGTTGGTGTGATAGGTCTTATTCTGGGTCATTCGGGGAATAGGGGTTTAGAAAAACGGGTTGGTAGTCTTGGGGCGGAAATGGATTTGTTGGATGGGAGATCTAATTATTCCGTGAGAGAGGATACTAATGCTGTTAAAACTAACTCCGAAAAAATGTCTCGAGAGGAGAGGAAAGAATATTTGAAATCTAAAATAGGGTTTAAATTTGAAATTGAGAATTTGGAAAAGGAAGTTGTTAATCCGAAATATCCTATGTTTACTGCTGATACGGGGCAGCGTTATTGTTTTAGTATTAGTGAGTCAATAAGGGGTATTTCTAGTCGACTTAATATTCTAAATTATAACTATAGCATATTTTTTTCCGATTCAAGTGTTTGGATTTGGGACGACAATTATGATAACCGTCCAGATAGTATAAGTCTTAATGATAGAAAAAATAATACGGAGTTGGAGATTGTAAGGGAGTCCTCGGGGAAGTTGAGGTTTGATGAGAGTAAGATTGATGCTGATAGTGCGAAGAAATTTTTTGAAAAATATTGTAAGAAGTGGGATGATTTTAGGGGGAGTGTAGAGATTGAGAAGAGGATAGAGAAATATCATTGGAAGTTGAATATTAATGAAATATTGTTCGGTCCCGGCGTTCCAGTAGAAGTGAATGAGCTAGGGCCGAATGAGATTGATTTGGATGCGGTTCTTAGATAATTCTTTAAAGTGTTTTGGTTTTTAGGGAGGATGAGAGAATCGCGAGAAACGAGGTTTCTCGAGGTAGTGGGGCGCTTCGCTTGAAGGTGGTAGGTAGTGGGAGGGCTTCGCCTGGGTTGTTCGGATTTGTTATGAGTAGGTTTTAATATTGCTTTTTCTTGGTTAGGTTATGAGGGAATTTGTTTATTATTCGGCGAATGCGGTTACGGCGGGGAATTTGATTGGGGATAATTTGATGAAGGCGGGGCGGATGGATATTGTTTGTAATGTTATTATTTCGGTTTTTTTTGTTTCTAATGCGATGAGGGATGATGTGCGGTTGCATATGATTTTTGATGGGGGGCCGAACGCGCCGAGGCATTTGGTTTTGGAGTCTAACAAGGAGATGCCTATTAGTAAGAAGAATGTTGCGGGGCTGATTAAGAGGATGCTTTACAAAGGTAGCAGGTTACAGGCAACAGGTGACGGGGAGATGTTGGAGGTTTGTCCGGGGTGTTTTATTGAAAAGAAGAGTTTTGAGAAAGTGGTTATG
>JAHIEP010000069.1 GCA_018901375.1 Nanobdellota archaeon | reverse complement strand
TTAAGAAAAAGTTACCGAAGAAGATTATGCATTCTACTCTTATGACTATTTTGGATTACTTGCAGATGAGTGGGAAAATTTTGATTTCTACGAAAGGAATTATTTGGATTTATACTCCGAGGGAAGAGTTGAACAAAATGATTGAGAGTGGGTTTGAGTTATGAAACCGACGAGGGTTGTTGTGATTAAGAGAGAAGCTTTTATTAAGTTAAATTATTATGGAATGTTAAGATGAAAACGCAGACTGTTAAGGGATTTTCGGATTTTGTTGGGGCTGAGGCTTTGAAGAGGTCCGAGATAAGAAAGATTATTCAGAGGCAGTTTGAACTTTATGGTTTTGAGCCGGCGGAGAGTCCGGTTGTTGAGTTTGAGGAATTTGTGACGAATAGAGCTGGTGCTTTAGAGGCTTTGCCTTTAGAGTCTTCGACTTTAGATGAGGCGGTTCGGGATGTGTTTAGGTTGGAAGATAGAGGAAAGCGGAAGTTGGCGTTGAGGTATGAGTTTACTTTTCAGTTGAAGAGGTTGGCGAAGAATCAGAAGTTGCCGTATAAGAGATTTCAGATTGGGTCTGTTTTTCGGGATGAGCCGATTAGGGAGGGAAGGAGTCGGCAGTTTGTGCAGTGTGATGTTGATACGGTTGGGAGTACGATTAAGGATGAGGCTGAGATTTTGGCGGTTGTCGACGGTGTTTTTCGGGAGCTTGGGATTTCTGTGAAGATTTATATTAATAATAGAAAGTTGATAAATGAAATTTTGGTTTCGGAAGGTGTTGAAGAAAAGAATCGGGAGCAGGTGATTAGGGAGTTGGATAAGCTGGATAAGTTGTCGAAGAAGGAGGTTGCGGACAATTTGAAGAAGCTTGGGGCTGAGAGGATTTTGAAAGTTTTTTCCGAGGATGAGAAGTCTTTTGAGAAGTTTAGGTTTTATAAGGAGATTAAGAAGTTGAAGAAATGTTGCAAGGGGTATGGGGTTCGGGTTGAGTTTCGGCCTTATCTTGCTAGAGGATTGTCTTATTATAATGGAAGTGTGTTTGAAGTTTGGTCGAAGGATTTGAATGTGTCGCTTGCTGGTGGAGGGAGTTATCTTCTTGGCGATGTTCAGGCTTGTGGAGTTGCGCTTGGATTTGAGCCGATTTGTTTGTTGTCTTCGGTTGAAGGTGAGAGTGTTGATTTTCAGGTGATTTCGATTGGGGAAGATGTGGCGGCGATTAGGTTGGCTTCTCAGTTGAGGGAGAAAGGATTGGGAGTTAATTTGATTTTAGATAAGACGGTTGGGAAGGCGTTGGAGTATGCGGATGCTAAAGGTGTTAAGAAAGTTGTTTTTGTCGGCAAGGCTGAAGTTGAGAGTGGGAAGTTTAAGGTTAAGATGATGGACTCGGGACTTGAAAATTTTTTAACGGAAGAAAAAATTGTTCAATCCCTTCGAGGTAATAGGGGTTAGGGATTAGGGGTTAGGAGTTAGATTATATATTGCGCTCTTGTGTCGTGCTTTCGAATTCTATTGTTTCTTGTTCTAGTAATTCTAATTCTTGTTCGATTTCTGCTTGTTCGTCGTCGTGGATTTTTAGGGTCATGCTTTAGCTCACTGAGGTGGGGCTCAGCGTTTCTGGGGTTTCGGTGTTTCGGTGTTTCGGGGCTCAGCGTTTCTGGGGTTTCGGTGTTTCGGGGCTTGGGCGGATAGGGGAGGGTCGGCGTTGCTAGGGACTTGGTGAGAAGGTTTGCTTTGGAATTTATTGACTTAGTTGTTCTTCTTGTTCTAGTAATTCTAATTCTTGTTCTAATTCTGCTTGTTCGTCGTCGTGGATTTTTAGGGTCATGTGGATTTCTTCGAAGTGGATGGGTTGTCTTAGGAAAATTTTTCCCTCGTTTGAGAGGTGGAGGATTGGGACGAAGGATGCGAGTTTTTCTTCTTTGTCTGGAGCGAGGTGGGAGAATTTCATGTGGTTGTTGCCTTGCTTGAGGTGATTGTTTACGATGCCGAATATTGATTTGATTCGGACTTTTAATGGGACGAAGGTTCCGCTTGGCATGACTGCTAGTGCGGATTTTTGAGCTTGTCGTCCTTTGATTTCTTTTTTTATTCGTCGGTTCTCGGTGTTGATGGCGTGGTTGAGGGCGGCCATTAATTCTTTGAGGGTTACTTTTTTGTGACGAGCCATCGGGGTTCGTGGGGTTAGGATTGGTAAGTCGTTTTCGTCGATTTCGATTCTTTCTAGTTCGTATCTTTTTTCATCTCGTCTGCCGTAGAGGGCGTCGTTGAGGTCTTGGATGTAGGAGTTGATTAGGATTTCAGATTTGAGCCTTAGGAGGAGTGAGCAGGCTAGGAGGACTTTTGAGGAGATGAAGAAGTCGGAGTCTTCGAGTTGTTGGATTGTTTCGATATATTTGTCAGCTAGGGTTCCGAGGTCTATGTCCCAGGGGTCGAGCTGTTCGGTTTTTATTAGGTCGTAGATTATGGTTTGCCAGGATAGTTCTTCTCCGGTGATTAGGTCGAAGAATTGGTTTTGATTTATTTTGTTGTCCATTTGTTTTTTTGGGGTTTTGAGTTAATATAGATTTGGTTTTTGATTGTGTAACTTTTGAGCTGGTCGGAAGGGACGCGGATGAAAACGTGGATTTTTTTGGTTGATGATTATGTAATTTGTAATGTAAATAAATGGGGCGCGGATTTTCGCGGATTTTGTTTGGGTTGATGATTATGTAACTTGTTAGGATAATTGAAAATGGGACGCGAATGGACGCGAATCTTATGAATTTGCGCGAATTTTTATTTTGAGGTTTGGTTTGTTGATTTGTAACTTGTTGAGATAATTAAAAATGACACTGACGAGGACGGAGGGGAACACGGATTCACACGGAAGTTTTGATTGGAGTTTTTATTGTTGTGTCACTTGGAAATTACAACAGACCGAAAACTTTAAAAACTATTACTTGTTAGTTATACTATCACCTCTTTTTCCCCAGGAGATGACAATGAGGCATCTTTTTGACCGCTTTATTGTCGCTCCTAGGGTTTCAATCAAAATCTTCGATTTTGCGGTTGTCGGCTTTCGGTTGTCGGCTGATGTGGTTGCTATGTGATATTTAAAAAAAGAATGTGAGTCCGATGATAAGTTATTGAAACTTACGGCAATTCTTTATTATTTTTATGGATTAGTAAAATATATAAGGGTGTTGATTTGTGTTCTTTTATGGAATCTGATATGATTGAATTTAATGTTTTGTTAGAAAAAGATGAGGACGGATTCATTGTGGCGAGGGTGCCGGAGTTGGATGGTTGTTATACTCAGGGGAAGACTTTGGAGGAAGTAATGGAAAGAATTAAGGAGGCTATTGAGGTTTGTCTCGAGGGAGACAGGGAGGATGTTTCTCCTATGCAATTTGTCGGTATTCAGAGAATTAGCGTCAAGAGACCCGTCGGTGTTAATGAAGTTGCCTAGAATTTCTGGTAGAGAATTGTGTAATGTTTTAGAGAAGATTGGATTTGTAAAAACTTACGGAAAAGGAAGTCATGTTAGATTTAAGCATGTTGACGGAAGAAAAACCGTTGTGCCGGTGCATGGAAATGAAGAATTAGGAAGAGGATTGATTGGAGAGATATTGAAACAGATTGGATTGACTAGAGAGGAATTTTTGGGATTGATTGGATAATTAATTTTCTAATTTGATTTCGACTTCTTTTTTGTCGAATTCTGTGAAGTGGCATTTTCCGCAGTAGGCTCGGCCTTTTCCGACGGAGAGAAAAATTCCTGGTCCGCATCTTGGGCAGCTTCGTTCTTTCTTTGTGATTTTATCGCCTTCAATTTTGTATTTCTTGTATTTTACAGAAGTAGGTTTGTTGGTGTGTTTCTTTTTTCCTTTGATTTTTGATTTTATTGCCACTGGGGTTAGAACGCTTCGCTTGTAGAACGCCTTTGGCTTGTAGAACGCTTCGCTTGTAGAACGCCTTTGGCTTGTAGAACGAGTTGAGTATTTAGTTTATTCATTTTTATTTTCTTCTGGTTTAGTTTCTTCCGACGCTGTTTCTGCTGCTGCTTTGGCTTCTTCTTCAGCTTTCTTTGTAGCCTCTTCGGCTGCTTTTGCTTTTGCTGTGGCTTCTTCGGCAACTTTTCTTTCTGCTTCTATTTTCTTTTTAACTTTTTTTGGTATTGTTTCTATTTTTTCTTTTGCTTCTTTATTATCATAAACTACCGCTTCAACTTCGAAGGTTTTTTTCCCGAAATTTGTATTTATTTTTTTGATAACTATTAGGTCGGTGTCTTTTCCAATTTGTGATTTTGCTTCGTCGAAGGTTGGAGTTGTTTCATTTGTTATTTTGATGATATACTCCTCTCTTTCTAGAAAAGGGTTTTTTGTTTGTTGTAAAATTTGTGATTCCATTATTTTGATTTGATTGCGAATTCGCCGTTGCTGTTTATTTTCATATTTTCTGCCATTTCGGATTTTTCTGCGTCGAAGATGTGGATTCGTCCTTTGAATGATTCCGACGCTGGCGTTTCTCCGCAGGTTGGGCATTTATCTCCGAAGTAGATTGTTCTACAGTTTAGGCAGGATTTTTCTTTTTGAACCATTGGATTAGGTGGTAGGTGGTAGGTGGTAGGTGGTAGGTCTACTTTCCGATTACCCCTATTTTTTTTTGGCCTCCTTTTTTGCTGTGGCTTTATTTTCCATCGCCATTGCTTGCTGTGATTGTTTTGTTGTTTTAACTTTTTCTTCTTTTATCCAATCTAATTTTCCTAATCCAGGTTGTCTCATTGTTAGACCGATTTTTGGTTCTTCGCCTTTGTAGGATATTGCGACGATTCTTGCCATGCATTTGTCGCCTTGGACTAAGTTCTTTTTTCCGTCTTTGCCTGTTAAAACTCCTGAGTCGGAGAAGGATACGAAGTCGTCCATTGTTTGTGAGATGTGAATCATGCCTCGGATTGGGCCTAGGGAAATGAAGGCTCCGAAGTTTGTGATTTCTTCGATTGTTCCGTAGACGAGTTCTTGGAGTTCTGGTTTGAAGACGATTAGTTTGAATGTTGATTCGTAGTAGGCTGCGCCGTCGCCGGGGATAATGATTCCTTCTCTGACTTCGAGGACGTCGAGGACAGCTACTACTGTGCCGATATCTTTATCTTGGAAACCTGAGTAGGATTCTTCGAGTTGTGCTCGCACAGCCTCGTCGGTGTCTAGTCCGAATTTGTTTGGCTCTACTCTTACATGGTCTGTTACTAAAACTTCATAGAACATAAAGTTCATCTGTATTTTTTGTTTTTAAAGGTTACGGATGAGCTAGTGTATTAGTGCTTTAGTGCCTTAGTGCTTTAGTGCTTTAGTAGGGCTTCGCCCGTGGATGAAGTTGAAATTTTTAAATTTGTATTCGATAGTTTTATAAAGTTATGATTGGGTTTGTTTTTACGTGTTGGGTGCGGGGCGGAGAAATCCGTAGTAGCGTTTACTCCCGAGCGGAATTATAATATGGAAATTGAAAAAGAAACAAAAATTGGCGAAGCTGTTGTAGAGGATAGTCTCGAGAAACAGGAGGAGGTTGTATTTTCTGAAAAGAAAGAAGATCAGACTATTTTGACTCTGCTTGAAGATTATATTAAAACAGCGTCGTATTTGGGGACTAAAGTTGTTACTCCGACGATGAAGAAGTATGTTTATAGAAGGCGGCTTGATGGGCTTGCGATTTTGAATACGCTTTTGGTTGACAAGAAGTTGGACAGTGGGATTAGTTTTGTTAAGCAGTTTAAACCTGATGAATGGACTTTAGTTTGTAAGAGAGAAGCGGGTTGGAGAGGGGCGAAGATGTTTGCTGAGTTGACTGGTGTTAGGATTTTTACGAAGAAGTATCCTTCTGGTGTTTTGACTAATACTGTTTTGGATAATTTTATTGAGACGAAGATGATTATGATTTGTGACCCGTGGTTGGATAAGAATGCTTTGGCTGATGCTAAGAATATTAGGATTCCCGTCGCTGCTATTTGTGATACGAATAATCATACTGCCGATGTTGATGTTGTGATGATTGGTAATAATAAGTCTAATAAATCTTTGGGTTTGTTTTTCTGGCTTTTGTCTAGGGAATATATGAAGGCTCATGGGATTGATAAGTCGCTTCCGAGTCTTGAGGAATTTGTTGGGGAGGCTTTGATTTTGGAGGAGCCTCGAAAGAAAAGGATTGCTCGAGAGAAAAAGGAATCTGAATTGAAGAAAGCTGAGTCTGCGATTGAAGAGAGAATGAGGGCTTTGGCTGATGATGCCGACGAGGAAGTTAAGGAAGCTATGAAGGGTCGAGTTGAGGAAAGTATTTCTGTTGGGGACGAGGTTGCCGAGGGCGTTTAGAAAAATCTTTGATTTTTCTATGGTGGTCGGTTTACGGCTGTCGGTGTGTCGGGATGAGCTGGCTTAGGGTTTTTTTGATGTGATTATTATTTTTCCTTTGTAGGGTCGGAATTCTGTTATGCCGTCGGTGTAGACTGTGAATGTTGCGTTTTTTGATTCGGATGGATTTAGTAGAAAATTATTTTCGGATACTATTATGTATTTTGATATTTCTCCTGAGGATTTTATTGAGACGGTGATTGGGTCTTTGAAATTGTTGTCTATGGTTATTTCTCTTGATGCACTGTGGCCTGGAATTATTTGTCCGAAGTTTAATTTTCCGGATGAGAGGTCGAAGCCCATGTCTTTGCCGAGGAGGAATTCTGTTGAGATTATTTCTTTACTTAGTGTTTGGCTGTTCGTATAAATGATAGCTATTATTGCAATTGCTGACAGGATAATTATAACTTTATTTTTTCTTTCCATTCCGTTTGCTTAATCTTTTTATTTTTAATATTAGGTAGATGAATGTTGCTATGATTATTAAGGCTATGATTGTCGCTATCGTCGCGTATTTTATGTATTTGTCTCTCGGTGATTTGTTTATGTAGATGGCTACGAGTTTTCCCGTCGTCGTGTCGCCGTAGCTTAAGACTATGTTTGCCGTGTATCGTTTCGTTTCTAATCCTGTTGTGTCAAAATATGCTGTTAGGTTTTTCGTTTCCCACGGGTTCGTGTTTGCTGAAACTGTTTTGAAATTGGTGATGAAATTTCCTTGGTCTGTTATCGATACTGTGGCGAAGACCTGGTCTATTTTTGTGTTCCACTTGTTTTGTATTTCTATGTTGAATTGATTTATTCTGTTTTGTTCGAACTGATAATCGTAATCTAATATTTCTATTAGGAATTCTCCGACTCGGAATATTTTTGTCATTGTGTCGATTTTTCCCCAGTCTATTATTGCTATGGCTTGGTATTCTCCTGGGGGTAATTCTTTTGTGTTTAGGGTTCCGACGCTGTTTAGGATTTCTTTTGGGTTGATGATTTTGTCTGGAAGATTTAGTGTTAGGAGTTTTTCTGTTGTGTTGATTTTGTATATTTCTATGGATGGTTTTACGTTGAGTGATTTTGTTCCTAGGTTTTGGACTTCTATTTCGTAATTGGCTTCTTCGCCTTCGTTGATGTTGCTGATTGTGAATGTTGATTCTGCGTATTCGCCTGGGTATGGGACTAAGATGTCTATTCGTCCTCGGATTGCGACGATTCCTCCTATAGTTTCACTTCCTATTTCTCTGGCTTCTATTGCACCGACGTAGATTTCGTGGACTCCTGGTTTGTCTATTTTGTTTGGGAGTTTTACCGTTACTGTGAAGCCGCCGCCACCGACGAAAAACTCGTCGCTTAGCTCGACGTATTCTGCTAAATCTCCTTCTATATAAATTTCTATTCCTTCGTTCGGGTCGGTATTGAAGGAATAAAATTTGAATGTTTTTTCTAAGTTTGGCTCGAAGAATTCTTTGTAGTGCGCGGGGGTTATTCCGACGCCTCCGGCGGAGACGACTTGGATTGAGATTATTGTTAATACAATTATTAAAGTAATGTTCCTCTTCATGGGTTTAATAAGAAGTTGTGATTTATAAATTGAACTGCTGTTTTGGGCTCTATCTCATAATTAATTGAGTGGGGTGGAGCAGATACGCGTTGCTTCAGAGACGCTTTGCTTCAGAGGCGCTTCGCTTTAGACTGCTGTTGTTGCTTTGTTATGGTTAGATATTCAAAGTGGTTTTATAATTTGGGATGGAGTCGCTGTTTTGCCTAGCATAATTATTATTTAAGACGTCGCTGTTCCGACTGCGACAATTCCAACTGTTTTTGCACCTACTGCGTCTAGAGGGATTTGTAATTCGAAGTCTATGTCGATACTGTTGTTTCCTGAGTATGATAATGGATTACACGCTAGTTGTGCGGTTGTATCAATAGCTTGAAGGGTTGTGAAATTTGATGCGACGCATGAGGTTGTGTGACCTGTGGTGTTTGCTACCATTGCCCTGAATGATGCGCCGGTGCCGATGAAGTTTGCTGCAGTTTTGTTTGCATTTAGCGTTAGGGTTACGCCTACATTCCCAATGTTTACTAAAACTAATTGTCCGGTTACTTTTGGTCCAGTCCACGAAGTGTTTAATCCGGTTCCGTTACTTTGTAATACTGCTGTTCCGCTTACGACTGAACCGCTGCCGAAATCTAGGATTGCGGTTGTGAAATTTAGTGCTGCGGATGTGGCTATTGTTACGTTGACTACCCCAGTTTCAGTTGCTACGTTTCCGGTGATTTTTGCTCCGATAAAGAAGAGTGAGATTAAGATTACTGCGACGGCGATGTATTCGATGATTTGAGTTGAGTCGGCTTTCATGATTGTACTCCTTCGGCGAGTTTGTCTTCAATGGGAGCTGGTATGATGTCTATTCCGACTTGTGCTGGACCTTGGTTGTTTCCTTCCGAGTTTCTCGTCGTTGGGATGTCTGATTCTGCGACGTTGAGATAGGTTGCGGTTATTGCTAGGATGATTGCAATGATTATAAGAACTGTCATCCTCTTTTTCTTATCCATGTTTTTTGTAATATTCTTTTCTTTATAAACTTTCCTATCTTGGATTTGTATTATTGCTGGAGTTTCGGTATTTCGGGGTTTCGGGGTTTTATGTTCGGGGTTTCGGGGTTTCGGGGTTTTATGTTCGGGGTTTCGGGGTTTCGGGGTTT
>JAHIEP010000068.1 GCA_018901375.1 Nanobdellota archaeon | reverse complement strand
TTGAATAATGTTAAAATTTTTGTTGGGATTTTTATTTTGATTGGAGCTTTGATTGAGTTGAAGGATTTTTTCTGGGAGGGGAAGGGGATTAGTTTGAAGATTCCCGTCGGTGCTAAGCCTACTATTGAGAAATATGTTCGGAAGGGGACGCTGATTAGTTTGATTGTATTGGGTGCTCTTGTGGCTTTGGTTGAGTTGCCTTGTACGGGTGGGATTTATTTGGCGATTTTGAGTTTGATTAGTGAGAGTGGAGTTGTTGGAGTTTGGTATTTGGTTTTGTATAATTTTATATTTGTGTTGCCTTTGATTTTGATTTCGTATTTTGTTTATCGAGGGGTTAAGGTTGAGGGTGTTAATGAATGGGTTCAGAAGAATAAGCGGTTTATGAGATTGGCGGCGGGGTTGATAATGTTGTTTTTGGCCGCCTCGTTGTTGGGGTTTGTTTAAATTTTTAAGACTTTTTTTGCTTCTTTGAGTTCTGTTGTTAGTGATTTTAATTTTTGTTTTTGGTATTTTTTTACTAGTAGTAAGACGAGGATGTACGATAAGATGCTTGCGGTTATTGAGAGGACTAGGCTGCCTAGAAGGAATCTCGCGGTGTAGATGAAGAGTTGATTTAGGATTTGAATTTTGAATTTTGTTATTGGAAGAGTTGGCATAAAGAAGTTTCCGACGCTGTATTCGAGTGGGTAGAGAATTGCGAGTACTAATGGGTTCCAAATTGCGAAGGCGACTAGCATTGAGATTTTGCTTATTCTTTTGAATATCCAGATAATTAGGAGGCCGATTAGGATGCCGAGTCCGAAGGTTGGGAGGATTGCGATTAGAGTTCCGAGTGCGAATCCCGTCGCTATTGAGTGAGGGGAAGTTTTTATTTCCATTACTTCTTTGAAATGTTTTTTGAGGTTCATATTAAGATAAGGATGTGGTTGTTTATTAAATGGGTGGTTTGACAGAATATAAGATTTTAAGTAGGGTGGATTTGTTGGGTTTTTGAGATAGAAAAATTAATAAGCGTTGAATGTTTTATTTTGGGATGGAGACATATAAGTTTGGGTTTAGTGAATTTTTGATACTTTTCGGTGCGTTGATAATTTTTGTTTGGGGAGTTTTGAAATCTTTTGGGGTGATTAATACTCCGGCTTGTATTGGATAATTTTGTTAAGTTAACTGTATTGACGATATTTTTAAGTAGGGTGAATTTGTTGGATTGGTATGGGAATATTTGGATTTGGAAAGGGAAAGACTTTGTATTACCCGGGATGCTTGACGAAGGGGGTTTTGAAGGAGCAGTTTGAGAATTATAAGGAGATATTTAATCGGCTTGGGATTGATTTTGTTTTGTTGGGTGACGACGAGGTTTGTTGTGGGTTGCCGATTTTGAATGGGGGGTATAGGAAGGATGCTAGGAAGTTGGCTTTGAAGAATTACGAGTTGTTTAAGTCGAAGGGGATTAAAAGAATTTTGACTAATTGTCCGTCGTGTTATCATACGTTTAAGGAGATTTATCCGAAGCTGATTCCTGCGTGGGATATTGAGGTTGAACATGCGACGGTGAGTATATACAAAAAACTTCTTAAAAAAAGAAGTTTTTTGGGTGGTCGGGAGTCGGTGGTCGGTGGTCGGGATGAAGATAGAGAAGTTGTTATGTATCATGACCCGTGTCATTTGGGGCGGTATAGCGGGATTTATGAGGAGCCGAGGTTGGTGATTGAGATGTTGGGTGGGCGGATTTTGGAGTCGAAGTATAATCGGGAGAATGCTTTTTGTTGTGGGGCGGGTGGGGGAGTGAGGGCGAATTTTCCTGAGGTTGCTAAGGCGATGGCGAGGAAGAAGGTTTCGTATGTGCCGGAGAATATTGGGAAGATTATTTCTCCTTGTGGGCTTTGTTACGCTAATCTTTTGAGTGGTACTCAAAAGATTAAGGGGGAGGAGGAAGGGGGGAGGAGGAAGGTTGAGTCTGTTGAGTTTAGTGATTTTGTTGTTCGTCGATTACGGGGGAGAAGATGAATAAAAATTTGATTAAGGTTTATGAGCGGGATGCGTCGGGGTTCGAGGGGAGGGCGTTGGATGTGGTTTTTCCGAGGAATGTCGTCGAGGTTTGTAGGATTGTTGCGAATACGAAGAGGATTGTTGTTCGTGGTGGAGGGAGTGGTTTGGTTGGAGGGTGTGTTCCGCAGAATGGTTTGGATGTTGTTTTAGATTTGTCGAAAATGGATAAGATATATGGTTTTGATAATGAGCGGAAAACTGTTGAGGTTGAGGCGGGGGTTATTTTGGATGAGTTGCAGGGTTATCTTGGGAGGTTTGGTTTGGAATTTCCGGTGAAGCCGTCGAGTCATGCGATTGCTACGATTGGTGGGATGATTGCTACTGACGCTGTTGGGAGTCGGGCGATTAAGTACGGGAAGACTTCGAATTGGGTTAAGTGGGTTGATGTTGTGGATTGTTATGGGGAGTTGTATAGAAAGGGAATTACGGAGTTGTCGGATTATTGTGGGATGGAGGGAATTACTGGGGTTGTTGTTCGGGCTTGTTTGAAATTGTCGTCGGTGAAGAAGAGAAGTGCTAGTTTGGTTAGGGTTGAAAGTTTAGAAGAAGTTATTGGGCTTGTTAGGAATTTGAAGATGGATGCTAATATTTCTATGATTGAATTTTTTGATAAGCAGGTAAGTGAGTGGTTGGAACTTGGGAAAGTTTATTCTTTGATTGTTGAGCGAGAGGGTGAGTCTCTCGAGGGAGATAATAGGGAATGGGTAGTAGGTGCGGAGTATGATAGGCTGATGTCTTTGAGAGATAGGGTTGGACCTGTGCTTTCTGGGAAGGAGCTTTTGATTTATGAGGACCCTAAGGTTTTGCTTGATAGAAGTGATAAGTTGATTGCGTGGTGTGAGGCGAAGGGGGTTCCTGTGTTTGGGCATATTGGAGTTGGAATTTTTCATCCGAGGTTTAGAAAGGATCAGAAGGAATTGGTTAGTGAGATGATGAAGTTAGTTAAGAGACTTGGGGGGCAGATTTCTGGGGAGCATGGGATTGGCGTTTTGAAAAAGGAATTTGTCGACGCTAATGATAAGAAGATTTTGATTAATGTGAAGAAGCGGACAGACTCTTTGAATAAATTTAACTTAGGTAAAGTAATATGAGGATTAAATTTATTCAGTATGTCAGTATGTCAGTATGTCAGTATGTCAGTTATTTGGTAGCTGGGGTTGTGATGGAAAGATTTAAATATATTGAGGGAGTGGGTTAAGTATTACCTCCCCGGTATGACGTAAGGAATGCCGGGAGTCTTTTTTTATGGCGATTAAAAAACGAGCTATTGTGTTTGTGGATGGAAATAATTGGTATCTAACGAGAAATAAGATTTCTCGCGGTAGCCGGTCGCTTCGCTTGTCGGTGGTCGGTCGCTTCGCTTGTCGGTCGTTTGGGCGATGTTGCTATAGAATTTGTAATGACGATTTTTTTATTTCTTATAAATTTGTGGGAGGTTGTTGTGGGAAACAAAAAGAAAGCAATTATGTTTATTGACGGCAATAATTGGTATCTAACGAGAAATAAG
>JAHIEP010000067.1 GCA_018901375.1 Nanobdellota archaeon | reverse complement strand
TCAAATCCCTCAATGATTAGTGCGTATTTTAGGTATTTTTTTATTTCTTGCATTTGCGAAAAGAGTCTTTTATTTAGGGCTGAACTTATAAGGTCTGAGTAGGTTTTTCTTTCGATGATTGTGTCGGCGATTAGGTAGTCTCCAATTTCTAATTGTTCGTATTCTATATTGGCTTTTTGTTGGATTAGGTTTGCTGCGATTAGGGATTGTTTTTCACGAGTGTCGACGATGATTGGGACTTTTGGATTTGGGCATTTGATTTCGCTTGAGGTGGTTTTCTTTTTTGAGAATATGTTTTCTATTTGTTTTTTCATAGTGTATATTGGAAGAGATAAATAGATAAATGTTTGCTGTGTCGATTTTTTATGTATAGGTTGTTTTTCGCTAATGGAAAAGCTGAAAAAATGTTGAGGCATTATATTGAAAAGCTTGATTCTGTTGGGAAAAAGTTAGAGAGGTTGAAGCTTGAGCCTCGACGGGAAACTGGTGCTCATCCGTTACATGGTAGACTTAAGGGAAAGTGGAGTTGTTGGTTGGGGTCAAATGTTAGAATGATTTATAGTATTGATGAGTTGAATAAGAGGATAATTATAGAGGCTGTCGGGTCGCATAAAATATATTAGAAATTGAATTCTTTCAGGTTGTTGTTTTTGATGTTTTCTTCGCTTTCTATGATTTGTTTCATGAGACTTGGGTTTTGTAGAATTTCTATTGTGTCCATCATTCCTTGAAGTTGTTTTTTTGATATTTTTATTAGTTCTTCTTCCATATTAGTTTGTGGGGTTATTTGTATTTAAGGTTTGTTGTATGGGAAATTTGGGGTTTTTACTGATTTTTTATAATAAAGTTTCTTGGAATTCTTTCTTTATGTTTTTGTCGAAATTTGTTTTGATGTCGTCGATAGCTTTGTACATTCTTTTTTCTTTGTGGTAGGCTGCGTAGTGGAATACTTCATCCATTGTTTTTGATGTGACTAGGATTTTTAGTTTTCCTTTTGAAAGTCTTGCGGTCCGTCCTCTTCTTTGGATTGAACGGATTGCAGAGGGTATTGGTTCGTAGAATATTACTTCGTTTACTTCGGGGATGTCTAGTCCTTCTTCGGCGATGGAGGTTGCGACGAGGACGTTTATTGTTCCTTCCTTGAATTTTTCAATCATTGCTTTTTGTTCTTTTTGTTTTAAGCCGGTGGTGTTTCCTTTTCCGTGGTCTTTCATTGTTTGGCCGACGAAATTGTCTGCATGGATTCCTGGAAGTTTGTTTAGCTCTTCGGAGATTGTTCGGACGGTTTCTCTAAATTGAGCGAAGATTATTATTCTTGAATTTTCTTCTTTTTGAAATTGATTTTTTACGATGTCTAATAAGATTTGGATTTTTGGATGTTCTTTGTTTAGTGTCGTCGCTAAAGTGTAGGCTTTTGCGAAGCAGGGGTCGCGGACTAGTTTCTGGACGCCTTTTGATTTTCCTTCGGATGCTTGTTTGAATAGGTCTTTTAGGTAGGTGATGAAGGAGGACATGGTTTGAGTTTCAAGGAGGGTTAGGGCGTGGGAGATTTTTAGGGCTTGGGCTGTTGCTGATATGGACATGAAGGTGTTTATGTTTTTGGATTTTTGTTGCATTAGTCTTGCTTGGGTTTTTAGGAGCATTGTTTTTGAGGCGTAGCCGAATAGGACTCGTCGGTGTTTTAGTTCGGAAACTTTTTTGTTGTAAATTTGTTCGAGGAGGACTTTTATTTCTACGAATTCCGCTGGGAAGTCTACGTCGATTCTTTCGAATTCTAATTCTTGGAGATAGGGTTTTACGTCGAGGCTTTCTCTTGTTCGAATTTCTACGGCTTGGATTCCGAGGTTGTCGCAGACTTGTTGTATTGTTTCTTTATCTCCTCCTGGTGAGGCTGTTAGTGCTAGGACTCTGGGGTTTGTGGCTTGGTCTTTGTATTTTTGTGCGACTCGATTGTAGGCGTAGTTTTTTAGACAACGGTGACATTCGTCGACGACTAGGAGACTGACTTCGTCAAGTTTGTAGAGCATTTTGTCGAGGTCGTTTGCGATGCATTGAGGGGTTGAGAAAATTATTTCGGCGGTTTGCCAGATTTTTTTTCTTTGGTCTGCTGGGGTTTTGCCTGTGAAGAGTTGTAGGTCCGCCCAGTCTTCTGGGAGGGATTTTTTGAAGGATTCGAAATGTTGTTCGATTAGGGGACGAGTGGGGGCGAGGATTAGGATTTTCTCGAGGGGGAATTTTTTGAATCTGTAAATTGTCATCATTAGGGCGACGAGAGTTTTTCCTGTTCCTGTTGGTAGGACGACGAGGCAATCTTTTTCTTTGCAGGTTTCGAATATTGTGTTTTGGTATTCTCTTGGGATTATGTCTAGTTCTTTCATTAGTTGTTTAGGATAGTTAGGTTTATAAGTTTTGGATTTGTTAGTTTGTTATGGAGGAGATATTGGTGACGTTGCCTTTTTGGGTTATGGTTATTATGGCTTGGTCTGTGATTTGGAAAGCTATTGCTTCTTGGAGGGCGGCTCGAAATGACCATGTTGTTTGGTTTATTTTATTTTGGGTTTTGAATACTGCTGGAATTTTACCGATAGTTTATATTTTGTTTTTTTCTAAGAGGGTTGTTAGGAAAGTAGCTAAGAAGAAAAGTAGGAAATGATTTTTGGGTTTTTTGAGTGAATGTTTTGTGGTTCGTTGTTGAGGTATTTTTTATGCTGTTTTTTAGAATCTTGTGCTGTTTGTAAAAAGAAGGGCGAATTGGATGGATCTTGTTTTTGGGGTTTTGTTAAGGTTTGTTATTCCCCATTGGGTGAATACCCGCAACTTGTTGTGATGAAAATAGTGTCTAATTAAAGTGGGTAATTAGCAACGCGGATTACTGGATACCCTCGCTGATTTAGAATTGTTATTGGCGGGCAGATCCTATTTTGGATTACTGGATTTAGAATTTATTGGTTGGTATCTTGTGGTTTGTTGCAAAGTGAGCTTCGGTGAACGGTGGGGTTTTTATTTTCTGAATTGGCTTAGTGATTTTTTAATGAACGGACCTAAACGGATATGAACGGACTTAAACGGACAGCGACGGTACTCTCTTTTATTGATTTTAAATTTGGTTGGGGTATGCGGATTTTCGCGGATCTTTTTTTTGGGCTTGGTATTTTTGATTAAATTATTGTTAGACTCCAGGCCAGTGTGATTATTGCGATTGTGAAAATTGTTGCCCATAGTGCTCGGCTTGAGTAGAAAATTTTTGAGCCGTCGAGTCTTCCGATTGGGATTGTGGACCAGGCGATGAAGTAGATAGATAGTTTTGTGAAGAGTTCGAAACCAGCGACGTAGGCTGCGATTGCGACGAGGAGGTTTGCGAGGATTCCCCAGATTGCTATCCATGCCATGTGCCATTCGGTTACTTCGCTGAATCGGTAGAGTCCGTGTCTTTTTGATGACCTTTCTGCCTTTGCTTCGACGTCGAATTCTAGTATTCCGAACCAGAAGAAAATTCCTTTTGTAAATAGAGTTATTATTAGGGGTAGCCATAGCATTGGGATTGGTTTTTTGAAGTGAGAGTCTTTTCTGAATCCGAATTGATACCATGTCCAGAATTTTGTTCTGACGACTGTTTCGAAATTGTATCCGGCGATTTTTTTTACGACGACGTTTGTTGTTAGGATTATTAAAAAGCTGATGGTTGAGTATAGGAGGATGCTCGTGTCTTTGAATGCGACGGTTAGTGCTAGGATTATTGAGGCCAGGAGTATTGTGAAGATTTCCTTTGTGTTCATGGTTTCTTTAGAGTTGGGATTTTTATAAAGTTAACGTAGTTAGCTGTTAGCTATTAGGTGTTAGCTGTTAGTTATTAGGAAGGGGAGTATAGAAATGTATTTAAATGAAAGTTGTTTGACTGGTCCATGTTAAAGATAAAGAGAATGAGTGAAGTTGTCGGAAAAAGAGTTTATACTGATTCTGGAGATTTGTTTGGGATGATAGAGGAAATTAATTTGTTAGATAATAAGATAGATGGATGGAGAATTGTGGTGGCGAGGGAGTCTGGGATGATTCAAGTTCTTGGTGGGGCTCGAGGGATTATTGTTCCGCATCAGTTTATTAAGGCGATTGGCGACGTGGTTATTATTAATAGGAATGCGGTTCCAGTTCAGAGTGAAGATGAAGATGATATGTCATTAGAAGAAGACTTAATTTAATAATTTTGATTTTTAGCGAAAATTTCTTGGTGCTCCGAAGGAGTACCCCGTTGGGGCAAAAATTTGCTTACGTATGTCAATACGCTGCGCAAATTTTTACGCTGCGAAATTTTCTGCTATAAATCAAAATTAGGCTCGAGGGTTGGTTTGGTAAGATTTAAATAGGTTTTAGTTTTTAGGATTGGATGATATTCGATAGTCCATTTTTTACGGAGATGTTGTTGCCGTTTTTGTTAGTGTTCGTCGTGGTGTTTGCGATTTTGCAGAAGACGAAAGTTTTGGGTGAGGGGAAGGCGCAGATAGATGCTTTGGTTGGATTGGTTGTTGGTTTGATTTTGATTGGGGTGCCTGGTCCTCGGGATTTTGTTGTTGGGGTTATGCCTTGGTTGGCTGTTGGGGTTGCGGTGCTTTTGGTGTTTTTGATTTTATATGGATTTGTTGCTGGGGATTTGTCTCAGATGGGGAAGAGTAAGAAATGGGTGTTGCCTTTGTTTGGGGTTATGGTTTTTATTTTTGTGGCTGGAGTTGTTTTGTATGTGGGTGGGCTTTGGGATAATGTTCTTGGGTTGTTTACCGACGCTGCTAATAGTGCTTTTTGGATGAATGTTGTTATGGTTGTTTTGATTGTTGGGGCGATGGCTGTGGCTGTTTTTGGTGGGAAGAAGAACCCTGCTACGGGATAAAATGGAAAGAAAAAAAGTTGGGTTGCTGGAGAATGTTTTTCGGTGGAGTTTGATTGTGCTTAGTGTTATTGCTATTTTTTTAACTATGTTAAGAATTTTTGGAATTATTTAGGATGGAGAGGATTGATGTTTTTATGCAATTATTGATTTATTTCTTGACTGCTTTGGTCATTGTTTTTATTGTGATTAAAAGTTATGGGACAATATGTTTTAGTTTTTTTGATAATATATTGTCAGTAGTTTTACTGTTTCTTTCTTTGGTATTGAATATTTATTTGACTTTCAAATATAGGATTTAGTAAGGTATATTAATTCTCTTTGGTTTAGTTCTCTATGAAATTTGAGAGGGTTATGGATATTCTTTGGAAGCTGTTTTATGTTTTTAGTTTTGGGGTCGCTTTGTTTTTGATTTATAGGTTGGTTGAATTAATTCTATAATTGGATAGCTAGAAAGATATATAAATAAAGAATTTGTTAGGGAGGTATGGTTACGACGATTACGGAGGTGTTGAATATTTGGAATGATATGGGGGTGTTTTCTTATGTGATTCCGTTTCTGTTGATATTTGCCGTCGTGTTTGCGATACTTGATAAGACGAAAATGTTTTCTCATAGAAAGTCTGATGGAAATTATGATGAAAATAGATGGATACTTACTATTATTGCTTTTTCTATCGCGTTGCTTTCTTTGCAGTTTGATTCTGTGTCGAATTTTTTTGCTGTGATTTTTCCGAGGTTTGGAGTTGGGCTTGCTATATTTTTGACTCTGTTAATATTTTTGGCTTTTTTTAATCCAGAAGGAGAGAAAACGGGTGCGTATGGGTTTGGTAGTTCTGTTAAATGGATTGGTTGGCTTGTTGCGATTGGAGTTGCGATTTGGTCTTTGTCGTCGTGGGATGATTGGAGTGGCTATGGTGGGTTTGGTGGTTGGTTTGTTACTAATGTATGGGCGGTAATTATTTTGGGAGTTGTGATTGCTGTTATATTTATTGTTAAGGGGAAGAATAGTTGAAATGGTAGCGTCACTTTCTGTTATTAATTATTTTACGCCGATTTTTGCTTTTTTGTTGGTGTTTGTTGTGATTTATGCTTTGTTGAAGAGTACTAAGGTTCTTGGGGGGAATGAGGGTATAATGCTTTTTATTTCTTTTATCTTGTCGAGTTTTTTTATTGTCGAGGCTAGTTTGGTTGAGTTTGTTCGGTTTAGTTCTGCTTGGATGACGGTGTTGATTTTTTGTTTGTTTATTTTTGTTTTGATTATGGCGTTTATTCCTGGCGTTGGGGCTGAGGGGCTTGGGAAGTTTCTTGGAAATAAGAGTTGGTTTGCCTGGGTTTTGTTAGCTATTATTATTGGGGGATTTATCATTTCTTCGGCTTATGTTTTTAATTGGGCTGTTAATTGGGGGATGGTTTATGATTGGTTTTATAGCGATTGGTTTGGGATGGTTTTGCTTTTATTGATAGCTGGTGTTGTTAGTTGGCGAATTACTAAGTGATTTTTGGTTGGGTGATTATTGTTTTAGCTTTGGAATAATCAAATTTTTATGAACGGACTTAAACGGACAATGATGGACTTAAACGGACTATTTTTTGGGAGATGATAATTGGGTTTTAGAAATTTGGCGTCGGTGGGAGTTTGTTTTGTTTTTTCATTTCGTTGATGTTGTCGATTAGAGGGTTCATTAGATTTGAGACTGTTCCGTGGAGGTTGTTTAGGTCTTGGTGAATTGCTGCGTTGGTTTCTCCGAATTCTCCGATTTTTCCGACGACGGCTTGTTGTAGATTGTCAATTACGCTTTCTATTCTTTTTAATCTGTCGTCGATGTTTATTATTCTATCTTGAACTGTGTTTTTGAAAGAGGCGATGTCTCCGACTTTGGTTTTGTATTCGTTTAGTTTTTCGATTATTACTTGTTCTGCGATTTCTGAAATTGTTTCGGTACTTGTTCCTGCTTGTGGGGAATAGTAATCTTGAGGGGAGTATGCTTGGGGGGTTTCTTGATAGTATTGTTCTTGTTGTTGATTTGGTTGTTGATATTCGTAGGACTGGTATTGGGTTTGTGGAGGGTAGATTTCTGGTGAGGGTTGTTGAGAATATGTTTCTTGGTTTTGGAATTCTGGGGCTTGAGGTTGTCTTTCTGTTATGCTTTCTGACATTGTTTGTTTGGGGATATTTTCTGGTGGAGATACGGCATTTTTTACTTTGGCTTGATTTAGAGAGTCGTTGATTTGTGAGGGAGAGACTCCTTCGTTTTGTAATTGGGTTGAGATTTCAGCGTCGGAGATTCCTTGGTTTTGCATTTGCATTATTCTTTCTAAGATTTCCATGTTATTTTATAGGTTTTGTGGTTTTTATATTTATTTGTAAGAAACCAAGGTTTCTTACCAACTTCCTTCTTAGATAGACCACCCAGTAGGTGGTTCTGGTGAACCAGGGTTTAGTTTGATTTTAGAGTTGTTATTTGTTTTTGTATTAATTCTTCTACGTCTTTTTTTCGCATGAATTCTAGGGGTTGGAAGTCTTTTAGCATTCTTTCGACGACTATGATTTCTTCTCGTTTTACGAATTTGTTGAATTCGGTGAGGAGGCTGTTTGATATTTTTTTTATTTTTTCTAAATCCTGTTTTATCTTTTGGTTGTCTTGTTTTATTTCTCGGAGTTCGTCTTCGATTTCTTGTCTTGACGATATGAGATTTTTCCCGATAAGTAGGACTCGTTCTCTGATTAATCTGTTTCTCTCGTCGAGGTCTCGGAGTCTTGTGTTGAATTCCGTCATTAGAAATTGCGTGTTGTCTTGGAATGAGTCTGCCATATTATTTTATGGAGGAGAAGTTTAAATAAGTTCGCCTTCGGCGTGCCTGCTTACATCTATCTTGTTTTGTTGATTGTATAACTTTTTGAGTTGATTAAAGGGGGCGGTGATTGTTTTGGGTTTTGCTAGAATAGGGACGGTTATTTCGCTTTTTGGGTTTGGGTGTAACTTGGCTTAGTGATTTTTTAATGAACGGACTTGAACGGATGCTAACGGACTTGAACGGACAGCGACGGGCTTT
>JAHIEP010000008.1 GCA_018901375.1 Nanobdellota archaeon | reverse complement strand
TTTTATGTTCGTTTCCTTATGAGTTATAAAATAAGGAATTTGGAATTGAGGAATCGGGTTTTACTTGCTCCGATGTTGGAGTCTAACGATATCGCTTTTAGGTTGCTTTGCAAGAAGGCTGGGTGTGGGTTGACTTATACTGGGATGGTTTCGCCGTTGTCGAAGCAGAAGTTGGTTTTGGATGATAAGCCGGCGGTGCAGTTGTTTGGGAATTCGTCGAGGGGGATTGCGAGTTTTATTAAGAAGTATGATTCGGAGGTTTCGCTTTGGGATTTTAATTTGGGGTGTCCGTCGAAGCTATCTAAAAGGTTGGGACATGGGGGGTGCTTGGATGACTTGGGGGCGATTGAGAAAATATTGAAAGTTATGCGTAGTTCTACTCGGAAACCTGTTACGATTAAGTTGCGTAAGAGTGATAAGGCTATTGAGATTGCTCGGCTTGCTGAGCGGGTTGGGGTTGATGCGGTTGGGATTCATGCGAGGACGGTTGGGCAGGGGTATGGTGGTGAGGTTGATTATGATTTTGCTTTGGCTATTAAGAGAGCTGTTAAGTGTCCTGTTATTTTTAGTGGGAATGTTGGCGCGACGCCAGAAAATAGAAATCAGAAAATAGAAAATAGGGGGGAGAGGAGTGTTGATAGGATTTTGAGGGATTTTGATTTTGTGTTTGTCGGGCGTGCGTGTATCGGTTGTCCGGAAATTTTTTCCGAACTTGTTGGTGGTCGGAAGTCGGTGGTCGGATTTAAAGAGTATTTGAAATTGGCTAAGAGGTATGGGTTGTTTTTTAGGCAGATTAAATATCAGGCTATGAATTTTACTAAGGGGGTTAATGGAGGGAGGGAGATGCGGAGGGAGTTGGTTGGGGCTAAGAGTGTTGGGGATGTGGAGAGAGCGATGGGGCAGTGTATTAATGTTTGAGTGTGTTAGTTTAATTTGGCTTAGTGATTTTGGGGCTTGGGATTTTCGTGGATTGGTTGGATTTTCGCGGATTGGGATTTTTGTTTTTATTACTAATTGGGTGAATACCACACAGTTTGCTGTGATGGGGTTTTTATTTTTTGACTTGGCTTAGTGATTTTTTAATGAACGGACTTACATAGACTATGACGGACTTAAGCGGACTATTTTTTTAGGTGAATACCCCACAGTTTGCTGTGATTGTGGTTTTTATTTTTATTTTATTTACTGGGAGTGTTGAGGATATTGAGAGGGTGATGGGAAAGAATAAATAGGGTTGTTGTGTTTGGTTTGGATGATTTGGAAATTGGTTGGTGTGTTGTTTGTGGTTTTGCTTTTGATGTTTCCAGTTTTTATTTTGTATAGTAATTTTACTGCGGAGTCTGTTGAGTTTAGAATGAATGATGTTTCTGGGGAGACTGGTGGGGTTATTAGTTATGTGGATGTTCCGGTTTTTTCTGAGAATTTGAGATTTAATCATAAAGATATTTCTTATTTTATCGACGCTGGTTGCAAGGGGGTTCGGAGGAAGGCGATGATTAAGGCGTTTGAAATTTTTGAGGAGAAAATGGATTTGATTTCTTTTTACGAGATTGGGGGTTCTGCGGATATTGACGTCGAGTGTTCGGAGGGGTTTCAGATTAGTGAGAGTTTGTTTGCGGCGGGGGAAGGTGGACCGTCGAGGATTATTAATACGAGTTTTTTTAAGACGATTGAGAAGGGGAGTATTTTTTTGTATGAGGACCCGATGTGTGATTATCCGATTGTTGAGTTGCACGAGTTGGGGCACGTTTTTGGGTTTGACCATTCGGAGGACCCTTTGAATACGATGTATAATACGACTAATTGTAAGCAGAGAATTAGTGAGGATATGGTGCGGATGATTGATGATTTGTATTCGGTGGAGGCATTGGCGGATGCTTCGATAAGTGAGTTGTCGGCAGTTAAGACAGGGAGATATTTGGATTTTAATATTACGGTTTTGAATGAGGGGTTGGTTGGGATTGATGCGATTAGTTTGACGATTTATGGCGACGGGGAGAAGATTACGACGATGGAGTTTGGGGAGATTGATATTGGTTATGGGCGGACTTTGAGGGCGAGTAATGTGAAGTTGGGTTTTGGGAGTATTGAAAATATTGATTTTGTCGTCGATTCAGAAAATAAGGTTAGAGAGTTGAATGAGGGGAATAATTTTGTTAGGATGACTACTTAGAGCTTCGCTTTAGAGCCTTCGGCTTTAGTTCGCTTCGCGTTAGATCGCTTCGCGTTAGATCGCTTCGCTTTTAGTTTATCTTTGGTTTGTGGATGTTTGGTTGTTATTCATCTTGATAAAACTTAAAAAGTTGATGTGGGTGTTTTTTTGATGGAAGAGAAAAAAGATTTAGAATATTTGCGAATTTTGAAGGCTTTGATGGAGTTGCCGTTTCAGGTTGGGAAGGGGTTGTTGGCGGATTTTTTGAATGGGAATTATTCTAATAGTTCGGTGATTAAGAATCGTTTGGATGAGTTGGATAATTTTGATAGTCTTGGTTGGGATAAGGATAAGATATTTAGGGAGATAGATAAGTTGGTGGCGAATGGGATGATTGAGATGGTGACGAGTGATTATAATCGGTTTGTGAAGGTGATGAGTTTGACTATTAAGGGGCGGAATGAGATTACGCATCCGACTTTGCCGGGGAAAAAGTTGTCTAGTAAGATTGATTTTGAGATTACGGAAATTACCGACGGTGATAGGGAAAAGTTTGAGGAGTTTGATATTTTTCTTGAGGGGTTTAATGACGAGCAGAAGAAGGCGATTATTAGTGATGTTAAGAATTTGCTTTGTATTGCTGGGGCGGGGTCGGGGAAGACTACGGTTTTGACTAAGAGGATTGAGTTTTTGGTTAGGTATAGAGGGGTTGATGCTTCGAAGATTTTGGCGATTACTTTTACTAGGAAGGCGAGGCAGGAGATGGAGAAGAGGCTTTATGAGTTGGGAGTTAGGGGCGTTGCGGTTCATACTTTTAATTCGTTTTGTGAGAGGACGCTTTTGAAACATGGGGCGAGGATTTATGGGAGGCCGATTAGGGTGCAGACTTATCAGGATAAAATTTTGGCGATGAATATGGCTTTGGCGTCGATGGGACTTTCGATGGGAGATGCGGTTGATGGATATTTTACTGCGCAACAGAAAAAGTTTAAGACAGCGAGTCAGTTGGCTAATTCTTTTATGAATGACTGTTTTTCGGTGATGGATTATTTTAAGGTGACGGGGGAGAAATCGTATGATTTTTCTAAGGATGTCGACGCTGAGAATAGGCATAATGCTGAGAGGATTTATCGGATTATTCAGTATTTGAAGGAGCATATGGAAACGCAGGGGTTGAGAGATTATAGTGACCAGTTGATTGATGCGATTAAATTTTTTAAGGAGTCACCTGTTGATATTCCTAAGTTTGAATATATTTTGGTTGATGAATATCAGGATGTTAATGCTATGCAGATTGAGTTGTTGGGGTTGTTGAAACCTGATAGCTTGTTTGTCGTCGGTGATCCGAGGCAGTCGATTTTTGGGTGGAGGGGTTCTAGCATTGATTATATTTTGAAATTTAAGGAAAATTATCCTGGTGCTGAGGTTGTTCATTTGACTAAGAATTATCGGAGCTCGAGGGAGATTGTGGATTTTATGAATCATTCGATTTCTGATTTAGGATTGCCGGATTTGCTTGCGGCAAATCAGGAAGTAGGTGTTAGTGATGAGGTGTTAGGTGTTAGATCTAAGATTAGGATTTTGGATTTTGATAATGAGGAGGCGGAGCGGGCTTTTGTGCTTAGGAATATTGTGGATGGGGATGTTGCGCATGGGGATATTTTTGTTTTGGCGAGGACGAATCGGCAGTTGATGGAGTTGTCGAGGTCGATGAAGTTGAGAGGGATTAATCACATCGTCAGAACTGATGATGTGGCGGGAGTCGGCGGTCGAGAGTCGGTGGTCGGTGGACAGGTGACTTTGGCGACGATTCATGCGATTAAGGGACTGGAGGCTCGGAAGGTTTTTGTGATTGGGGCTAATGAGCAGAATTTTCCTTGTAAAGCAACGGACCATCCGGCGATTGAGATGGTGAAGACGGAGAATTATAATAAGGAAGAGGAAGAGAGACGGTTGTTTTATGTTGCGATTTCTCGAGCGAAGGAGATTTTGTTTGTGACTTATTCTGGGAAGAAGCCGACGTATTACATCAACAATCGCATGCGTGCTATTGTTGATGTAGCGGTTGTCGGTTGTCGGTTGTCGGTAGTCGGTAGTGGGGTTGTGGATGAGGGGGTGGCTGGAGAGTTGAAGAGTTGGCGGGCGGCTTTGAGTGAGGAGAGGGGAGTTCCTGCTTATGTTATTTTGAGTAATAAGACTATTGACGAGATTGCTAGGAAGATGCCTGCAACGGCTGAAGATTTGTTGAAGATTTCTGGGATTGGGCCTACGAAATTAATGGAGTATGGGGGGAAGATTTTGGAGATAGTTGGCGGGTTTTAGAGGCCAAATCTTTGATTTGTCCTTTAGAGCTTCGCTTTAGAGCCTTCGGCTTTAGA
>JAHIEP010000007.1 GCA_018901375.1 Nanobdellota archaeon | reverse complement strand
TGAATTTTTTATGAACGGACTTACATGGACTTTGACGGACTTACATGGACTTTTTTTGGAATGGTTTGGTTTAGGGTTTTATTGAGGGGTTTGTGTAACTTGGAGTTTAGATAAAGGGACACGGGCGAGGACGGGGGGGCACTGTGGGAAACACGGAGGGTGGGGTTTGGTGGTTGGTGTTTATGGGGTTTAAGTTTTATTCTGATTGGACTTCTTGTTTTTTCTGGGTTGTTTGCTTTTGTTATACAAATTTCTTTTATTCTTTCTAGGTTTTCTGATATTGAAGATAGGTTTTCGGATTTTAGTGGTAGGTTAAAAAAGTTGGAGGCTGGGATGTCGTCTTTGGAGCGAACATTTAAAACTTCTGAAGAGTTGAATAAGTTGAGGTTAGATATAAAGGAGTTTCAAGTAAAGGTGTTAAAATGAAAAAAGTTAATGATTCAAATGAGTTTTTGATTAATATTCTTAAGACAATGGTCGTAGCGGTTGTGGGATTTATTATAATTCGAGAGCTGATTAGGTTGGTTGTTGGGGGTTAGAAGTTGGAGAGGGTTTTTTGTTTCCCATGATTTCTTTCTTTTTAGAAAAAAGAAATTTCTCGCAAGTAGAAAAACTTATATTCAACAAAAATCTTTAAGAGATTTTTGTTTATTATAATTTTTCAGTATCCAAGATATTTCTTTTAGGTTTTCTGGTAGAATTTGAATTCTGGTTTTCATGTCTTTGATGGCGTCGTCGATTGTGTCGAAATGTTTTGATGGGTTTGCGAAGGTTCTTCTTGTAGTTTCTCTTACTATGCCGACGCCTAAGGGGGCGTAGTATTCTGGGCGGATTTCTCGAAACATTAGGACGGTTGCTTGGCGTTTTATTTTTTCTAGGTATTCTGTCAGGGGGAGACGCATTGCGTAGTAGCCTCCGGTGACGTTGAAGGCGTAACTCTTTCTTCCTTTGAAAGATTCGTAGTCGGAAGAAAGAGTAGGTGTTAGGTGTTGGGTGTTAGGTGTTAGGGGGGAGTAGACTGAAGAGGGGAGCCAGGATTCGAGGGCTTCGAAAGAGAACATTCCTGGGAGGAGGAGGGCTTCGATGTAGTTGCCGACGAAGTTGCCGGAGAGGAGGGTGATTTGGTTTAGTTGTTGGAAGTATCGGATTTTTTCTAGGTGGTGTTTTGAGATTGTGTCGTCGGTGGCGGTGATGGACCATCGGGTTGGGACCATTTTTCTTTTTGAGCCTTGGCCGAGGAGTCCGATTGATAGGAGTTTTTGGAGGTGGTCGACTTTAATGTTTGATTTGTAAAGTTCTTGTAGGGCGGTGGCGGCTTTGGCGTCGAAGTCTGAGGTTAGGTAGTCTACTTTTTTATGGACTTTGGGGTTTTCTTCAAGGATTGCTTTGTGGAGTGGGGCGGGGTTTGTCATGGGGCGGAAGACTGAGTCTTGGGTTATTTCTAGGGTGGGTAATTTTTTTAGAAAGATTTCTGTTGAGACTGGCGTGGAAGACAAAGCCAACTCTTGAGTTACTTGCAAGAGTCGGTTTTGTCCGGTTGCCGGTTGCCGGTTGCCGGTTTGCGATTTTATGTTTGATTTTGATTTGCCGTAGATTAATTGGCTTCTTAATCTTAGGACGTTGGCTATTGAGAAGTTGTTGGCGGACCATTCTTCGGCGGTTGCGAAGTTTGAGACATTATCGTTTTCTTGAGGGGTTAGGATTCCGGAGTTTACTATGGGATAGCCTATTCTTCCGACGAAAAGTTCTGGGGCTGATTTTCCGGAGAAGTGGAGTTTGGGTTTGGGGGTGTTGGATTTGAAGTTGTTTAGGATTCTGCAAGGTTTACCACAGAGACCTTTGCCTTTGCAGCGGATACATAGGGATTCCATACAGGGCTAGGTTAGTTTAGATTTAAAATTATTTATGTATTAATCTTTTAGACTAGATAATCCAATTAGAAGAGAGACTGCGCCGATTAGTATTAGGAGCCACATTATTCCGCCTATTAGGAAGTCTAAGGTTGCTGTTCCGAATCCTGCGAAGTTGACAATCCATACGTAGATTGGGGTTAATAGGAACACGAGTCCGATTAGTATTGTTAGGTATTTATTCATGAATTTTTTTGGGTATTTGTGTTTATAAGTTTTATTGGGATTGGTTGATAGATGGGAGTTTGATTTTGTCGTGATGGCTGTGGTTGAAGTTGTCGCTTCTTATGGGTTTTGTTCTTGTTTGACTTTTTGATTCAATAGTATGGTGTGGATGCCTGTGGATTGGTTGGATATTTACAGAGATGTTAGGGCTTAGTGATTTTTTAATGAACGGACTTAAACGGATTTGGAACGGACTTAAACGGACTTTTTGTTTTGAGTTTTTGTTTTTTGGGTTGATAGGTAATTTTATAAATAATTGATTGTTGTATGTTTTATGAAAAAAGAGTTGGGATATGTGGTGTCGGTTGTGGGGATTGTTTTGATGGCTTTGGGTTTTGGGATTTTTGATTTGGGGTTTGAGTTTTTGAATGGGGTTAGTGGGAATTATGTTGCTGGGGCTGGAATTGTTTTGATTGTCGTCGGTGTTATGGTTTCTTTGAAGTCTGGTGGTTCTAGTGGGAGGAAGGTTGATGATGGGAAGAGTGAGGTTCCTATTTATGAAGGGACTGGGAAGAATAGGCGGGTTGTTGGGTATCGAAAAGATTAATCTTTTCTAGTGTGTTAGAGTTTTAGTGTGTTAGTGTGTTAGTGTTTGGGGATGAGTTGGCTGCAGAATTAAAAAGGAACGCGGATGGGGGCAGAATTTTATGGATTTACGCGGATTTGGATTTTTGGGAGAATTGATTTTTTTGGATTAAGATTATGGGGCGCTTTCATTTATGTTTGCTACTATTATTGGTCTTTCTTTGTCGTATTGTGTTTTGTCAATTATTCCTGTTCGGTAATCATCCTCTAATTCGTATAGTTCTCTTTTCCAATGCTTATATCTTTTTATTTTTGACATTTTCATTAATTTTCTTGCACCGGATAATCCGAAGTATTTGTGGATTCTTTTATCGAAGATTAGGGAGACTAATATAAATACTATTCCTATCCAGTAGATGAAGTTTACAGCTTCGGTGAGGTTTTCGTTTTTTTGGTACCACATTACTATGAAGGTTGCGCCGTAGATGTACCAGCCGGCTTTTCTTGCGAAGGGTCCCATTCCGGATTGTTGGATAAAGAAGAAGAAAATTATTAGAGGAAGGAAGACGGTTATGGCTATGCCGAGGGTGGAGTATTGAATAAGAATCATTTCTACGAATTCGTCGGGGAGGAATCTTATTGCTAGGATGCTTACTGCTGAGGCGATTATCCATTGGACCGGCGTATTTTTTCTGTCTCCGCCGAAGATTGTGTTCTTGCTGATTACTGTATATACTACTAATAGGATGATTATGAAGAGCATTAGTTTTGCGGTGAAGTAGTAGTCGAAGGATTCGAGGTCAAAGAGGGTGTCTCTGATGAAATAAATAAGGACATAGATTGTTTCTCGAAGACCTTCGGTAAGTTGGCGGAGTCCGTCGGTGGGGCCGGCCGTTACAAGCGAAGCTTGTAGTAGTAGGAAGTATGAAGTGAGAAGTGGGAAGTGTGTTGAGTTCTTTTTCATGGTTGAGATAGGAGATTGAAGTTTTTAAAGATTGGGGAGCGTTGCTAGATATTAGGCGTTAGGTGTTAGGCGTTAGGTTTGAATTGTTAGTAACGCAGATTTACGCGAGATTTACGCAGATTTTTTATCAGAGGAGGATTGGGTTTTAGTGA
>JAHIEP010000066.1 GCA_018901375.1 Nanobdellota archaeon | reverse complement strand
TAGTTCAAGACCACGAATACATCTATCCTTACTACCGACTAAAAGAAGAATGCTTCGAAGTTACAACCGCACTTAAAGACGCGAAGCCATGCGTAGGAATATTAGGAACAGCAATACCTTCAGACAGAGACGCAAAAATAATAAGCTACGAAGACATGAGAGTTGAAGACTACGACATATTAGTAATTCCAGGCGGAGCAAAATGTATGGAAAAACTACGACAAGAACAAGGTGCCCTTAATTTCATTAAAGAATTCAATGATACGGGAAAAGTAATTTCAAGTATTTGTCACGGAGCTCAGTTATTAATTTCCGCGAAAATAACAGAAGGCAGAAGAATCTCTGGATATTACAGCATAAAAGACGACATAACTAACTCCGGAGCAGAATACATCGACGCACCTTTCGTAACAGACAAAAACCTAATAAGTTGCCCACACTACAAACATCTCGGCGACTGGATGAAAGAAACGCTCAGAGTATTCAAAGAAAAAAATGATACGGAAAATTAAAAATTCCAATTTAGATTCTCAATGTCTTTCCGAAATTAATATTAATATCGAAGACGAACTAGACGAATTCGATTTCTCAAAAGTCGTCGTAAGAAAACCATGGGGACACGAATATCTAACATATAGAGAAGAAGGCGTCTCAATATGGATACTTCATATAAAAAAAGATGGAGCAACTTCAACACATTGTCACCTTGACAAACGAACAGACCTCTTAGTTTTATCCGGACAAGTAGAGTGCTCAACCTTAGAAGAAAAACACCAATTATCAGAAGGAGACTTAATCATACTAAACAAAAAAGTCTTCCATTCAACAAAAGCAACATCTGATAATGTATTAGTAATGGAAATAGAATTCCCCTCAAAAAAAACAGACCTAGTACGATTACACGATTCTTACGGAAGAGAAAAAGAGGGCTACGAAAAACAAAAAGAAATGTGCTTTGATTTATCAGAATACCAAAGAGTTTTTTTAAATGGAAGCGATTTAAATCGAATGATAGGCAACATGAATTTATGCATAGAAAAATTCGAAGAAACAAAAAAACTAGAAGACTACATAAAAACAAACAACAACATCCTAGATATTTTTATAACAGGAGAGATAATCATAAACGGAAACGAATCAATAATCAGCGTAGGCGACACACTAAAAACCGAAGACTTCGAACAAGAAGATATCCAAATATCAAAGCCAATAAAAGTACTCAGTATTAAAAAAAACATACTAGACTTCGACTAATGGCAATAAAAGGAATACTATTTGATTTCGACGGAACACTCGCAGATACGATGCATAATCATTTTCTAGCTTGGGAATCAGCATTCAGAGAATTTGGAATAAAAATCGACAAGAACACTTACTATCCATTAGAAGGAAAACGCCTAATAGAAATCGCAGAAATATTAGCAGAAAAATACGGAGTTGCGAAAACACAAGCAGAAAGAATCAAAAAGTTAAAAATAAACCACGCAGCAAATGGAGAAAAACCCAAACTCTATCAAGGAGTAGAAGAATTAATAGATAAATTAAAATCAAGAAATATCAAGATAGGAATTGTTACAGCAAGTATAAAAAGTTTTTTAGAACAAAAGGTAGACAAAGATTTTTTAGATAAATTCGACGTCATTCTCACAAGCGACATGTATGAAAAAGGAAAACCCGCACCAGACCCTTACATTCAAGGCAGAAAAGAATTAGGGATAGAAAATGATGAATGCATCGTAATAGAAAATGCACCACTAGGAATAAAGTCCGCAAAGGCAGCAGGGATGTATTGTATAGCCATAGAATCTACCCTCGATAAAACACATCTAACTGAAGCAGACTTAATAGTTGAAAAGTTCCAAGATCTATTTCAAACAGAATCAATTAAACAAATCCTAAAATAATCCTAATCCTTAACTAAAAAATCTTCAATTTTTTTCTTCGGTATTCTTCTATAAGCTTCTTTCTGCAAATCCCTTAATTCATCAATACTCAACTTATCGCTCTCCATTATCCCAGGAAACTGTTTCCCATAATTATCCCAATTATCTGCTCCAGGAAGAAGTCTTAATCCATGCTGACCTTTCTCTGCCATCTTTAAAAGTGGAGTCCCAGGAAAAGGTACCGCAATCGGATAAGGAGTCGAATAAAGATTGAGTTCTTCTCCAAGCCGTATCGATTTTTCAGCAGTCTCTCTCGTCTCTCCTGGAAGCCCCAATATAAAAGAACCCGCAGGAACCAAACCCGCATCCTTTATCCACCCAACAGTATTCCTAATTTGCTCAACAGTTGTTCGTTTTCCACATTTCCTCAACATTTCATCATCAGCACTTTCCATACCGACATAAACATAATAACATCCCGCCCTTTTCATAAGATTAAATAATTCAGGATAGCCATTATCAACCCGCACCTCACAACTCCACTTCAACTTATCAGACATTCCCTTATTTATCATAGCTCTCATAAGTTTCTCGGTCTCAGCAGGGTCATCAACAAAAGTATCATCTTGAAAACACAAAGCCTTACAATCGTAATCTGCTATGTTCCTATCAATTTCAGCTATTACCGAATCAACACTCCTACCAATCCTACTTCTTCCAAATGCCGTCGCACAAAAAACACAACTTCCATAACATCCTCTACTCGAACTAATTGGAAGTTCAAGCGAAGTCTGATGCGGGTCGCTTCCAGGATATTTAGAAATATCAAATCCGTCCCACACTGGAAACGCCAAATCATCAAGATTCAATATTCTATCAAAACCAATATCTTCCTTATCCCTCGTGACAACCCCTCTTATATTAGAATAATTACCCGTAGCCAATATCTCAGGAATTATATTATCAGCCTCACCCCTTATCAAAAAATCAAAACCCGGAAATTCTTTCAATGTCTGTTTAGGAATAGCAGTTGCATGAGAACCGCCCGCACAAACCATCGTATCAGAATACTTATCTTTAATCTCTCTAGCAAGATAACCCGCCGCGTTTATCCTCGTTGTCCAAGTAGTAAATCCAACCAAAGTTGGTCTCGTCTTACTAACATAATCCAATAACCCATCAGAACTCACACCCTGTTGCACCATATCAACATATTCAGCATTCAATC
>JAHIEP010000065.1 GCA_018901375.1 Nanobdellota archaeon | reverse complement strand
TGTTGTAAGAACCAAGGTTCTTACCAACTCCTTTTAAGACAGACCACCTAGTAGGCGCTTCTGGTGAAGTGAGGGTTTTTTACCGACTCCTTTTAAGACAGACCACCTAGTAGGCGCTTCTGGTGAAGTGAGGGTTTTTTACCGACTCCTTTTAAGATAGGTAGGGTTGGATGTCGCTTAGTCCTGATAAGTCTTTTATTTGTTTTTGTTCGTTTATGATTATAGTCGGGCTTTCTGATATTCCATATATTTCTTGCATAATTCCTAGAGATAATATTCCTGTATCGGTTGCTATTGGAATTAGAATTATATCTGGGTTTTGTACTTTTATTTCTGTGAGGTAGTTGCTCATCGTTTTTTGTGTGGACACTTCTCCGATGTCGGTGGTTAGATATTTGTATAGGTATACGACTGTGTTCGTGGAAGAATTGCACCTTTCTTTGTTTTCGATTATTTTTTGCCAGAGCATTGTTCTTAGAAGGTCGTATCTTTTATGGAGATGTAGGACTCTATCTGTTATCTTGTTTGAGTTGTCATACTGTTCGAGTTTTTTCGCTTCTTCGTAAATTCTGTCTGCGAATATTTTTGATTCGTCGTTTAGTCTCTCGCAATTTAAGTTTTCATTAAAGACTAAATTTGATGCCATTTCGAAATCTGATATGGCTGTCTCTGAATCTGAATAGAACGCTGTTATTTCTGATACTCTTGAGTCTTCGAAAAATATTCCTATGAGAATTCCTGTCCAGAATATAATTAGGGCGACGATTAGCGCTTGCCAAAATGAATTTTTGTTTTCTCTTGTTGCTACCATTTGTTGTCCTTTACGATGTATCTGTAAATTGATTTAAACCATACGATTGGATAAAGTGTTCCGTATATAAGGAGGTAAAAAAGCATATTAAAAAACCTTTTGATGCTGGCTTTGTCTTCGTGATTTGTTTTTTTAAGTATGTAATTATACATTGTCATTGATGCTATGAATAAAACAATTAGGTAGAAAATTAGGATGGATGGATGGTAATTGAAATTTGCAAATTTAAAGATAGGGGCGTTGTATGCTGTTGATTTTATGGTTATCATCGTCGATGTTATGATAGATTTTGTAAATAGATAGACTGAGAAAAGAAATGTGAATAGGCTCAGGATTATGGTTAGGGATACAAATGGTAAGATGAATGCGCCGAATAATCCTTTTTTGAAAAACATTTCTTTGTATTTCGCGATTGCTTGGAGTCCGCCGAGTCCCCATCTTGTTCTCTGATTGAACCAGGGTTTGATTTTTGTTGGCGCTTCGGTTGATACTCTTGCGCCGAGAGACATTGCGGTTTTGTAATCTTTGCTTAGCATGTGCCAGGTTATTTCGATATCTTCGGTTATTGATTCTTCGTCGAAGCCGCCGATTTTGTCGAATATGCTTTTTCTGTATATACTCAGTGGTCCGTTTGTTACGTAGACGCTGTCGATGAAATCTAGGAGTTTTCTAAAGAATCCCATGAACATATATTCTAGGGATTGGATTTTTGATAGGTAGCTCGCGTTACGGTTTCTTATTGGGACGAATGATGTCACCGCTGCCATTTGTTCCTCATTGAAGAAGCCTACCATTTTTGAAATCGCGTCTTTTGCGGGGTAAGAATCAGCGTCGCTGAATCCTATTAATTCTGTTTTTACGAAGCTTGCTCCGTAATTTTTTGCGCCAGCTGCATTGCCTGTGTTTTTTGGAGTTTGAACTATCATAATTTTTGGATGTTTTTTTGCGAAGTCCTTAATTATCTTAAATGAATTGTCTGTCGAGCAGTCATCTACTACTATTATTTTTTTTAGGTTTGGGTAGTCTTGGGCTAAGAGGGCATTTAGGTTTCCTTTTATTGTTGAGCCTTCGTTGTAGCAGGGGATTACTATGCTGATTGAATAATTTTTTTTTGGCGTCGGTGAGTAGAATAATTTTTTGCGGTTTTTTATTGTTAGGATTGCGAAGAAAGAAAAGAAATAAAGTGCTATGAACATTATTGATAGATAGGTTGCTACTATGATTTCCATTAAGCGACCTCCGGTTGCGGTTGTCGGTTGTCGGTTGTCGGTTGGTCGCCTCGTTTATCTACGTTGAAGTATTCGTAGAATTCTTCGGAGAGTGATAGTTCTGCGCTTCGCGAGGTGATAGGTAATAGGCAATAGACAATAGATGACTTGAGCAACGTTG
>JAHIEP010000064.1 GCA_018901375.1 Nanobdellota archaeon | reverse complement strand
CTTAGGGTTCGAGCCCTTCCCGGAAATTGTTTCTTTGCATTTCAAAACAACGTCGGCAATTTTCGTATGCTCCCCCATTAACCTATCTTCCGACGGGAAAACCTTCTCGTTAGCATTAATATCCAAACCACCATCAATCAAACCCTTAACAACCGCAAAAACTCGACTACCCTTCAACGTCCTCGCCATCCCCAAATCCATAATATACCGACCGGCTACCGGCGACCGGCTACCGGCGACCAGGTCTTTTATTTGCTTTGCAAATAAAAGACCCGTAAGATATCCAGCAGGAATAGACTTTAAGTTGCCAACTCGCTTCCGGTTACCGGTCACCTGTGACCCGTTACCTTCGCAACTATTCCATCCATGCTTCAGCAATTCTTTGGATGTAATAGTTGCGACGACCCTATCCTGAGCCTCAACCGATTCAACAGCCTGCAAAATAAAATACTTATTCGTCCTTCGCACAACTATCCTCGGAATCCCCGACTCCAACAAAATCCGACGAGCTTTATAGTCCGTCCGGTTTTCTCTTCTCCTACGTTTCTGTGTTCTAAGCCCCATTATAAATTTCCCCCATCTAGTTTCTTAAATCTATCGACACACTGACACACTGACACACTGACACACTGACACACTAAATTAAAATCAAAGATTTTCATTTCGTTTCCTCCAAATTTTCTTTCAGGTGTCTTTTACTTTTGAACGCCCGAGCACGAATCTGTCTTCTCAATTCCTGATTTTTCTCTTTATCGACGGCACCAGCCCGAATCAACCCTCGAACAAACTTTCTCAATTTCCTAGTTATTATGATATACTCAGCCTTCCTCTTATTAACCGGCAACTTAATCTTCCCAGTTCTTCGCCTATTTTTCCTTCGAACAATTTTCTTCCGACCACTAATTTCCTTAATCAAAATAGCTCCAGATTTATGCAAATCCAAAATATCAACTCGAGTAATCGCTTCCTTAATCTCAGGCAATCTTCCCTCGACAAAGCTAATCCTATTCTTACCAACCCTCAAAACTTTCGCCGCCAATTCTTTCCTCGTAGCTAAATTCATTTCTTCACCTCAGCATTTTTATTCTCAGTTTTTTTCTTGTTGCCCAAGTCATCACTTCCGACTTCCGACTTCCGACTTCCGACTAAAGTCTTATATCTGTTTAGTATTTTTATTTTCATCTCATTAGCCTTAGCAATTATTTCCTTCCTCTTCTTCATTCCAACCGAACCAATGATAACTCCCTGTCCTTTCACAACATTTCCCATCTCTCCAACATTCTCAACTCTCGCAACACTAACACCTAACACCTTACCCCTAACATCTCGATCAGCCCCCCACCCAACTCTCGGAATTCTACTTCGCCCTTTCCGGTTCAACCTCAACTTATTATGTCGCCCTATAGCCGAATGCCATTTCTGATTCTTCTTAACTCCCTTCCCAAGCTTAATCTTCTTATGCCAATCCGTCCGCAAAAACTTCGGCTTCTTCCTCGCTGTAGTTATTTTCTTTTCTTCCGCCATTATTCAAGCCCCCCAGTTACATAAGTATACAAACTAGTCTCACAGCGAAGCGAACTCAAGGAAAAATTTCCCAAAATTTTTCCGCACTCACCACTCACAGCGTAGCGAACTTTCATCATATCAAACCCCCAGGTTTAGATGTGATGAATATGCCATCCTGAAAAATTCGCCTATCCCGCCCAGTCAACCTAGTCGCCTTCTCTAAATTCGCCGCAGTCTGTCCAGCAGCCTCGATATTATGAGACGAAACCGTAATGGCAGAACCCTTAATATCAACCTTAACATTCGGCAAAACTTTCGAAGTCCTTTCCATCTTCTCTCCCAAAAAACTTTTGACAGTAACTATATTACCATTCAACTTAACATTCATAGGAAAATGCACATTACAAATCTCAAGCTCATAAACAAAATCTTCCTGAACGCCCTTAATCATATTCTTAACATGCGCCCAAATCGTCCCAATCATCTTCGATTCCCTTCGAGTCGCACCCTTAGCTTCCAAAACAATTTTTCCATCCTTGACCGAAGCAATAACTCTTCCAATATCAAACTCCTTCCTAATCTCCTTTCCCTTCGCCTTCACAACAAAATCATTCCCGTTAATACTAAACTCAACGCCCGACGGAATTTCAATCTCTCTTTTTAGGTCTTTATTCATTTTTTAGACCTCCAAAACAAATGAATCCATGATACATCTTTGATGTTTCTTTATTCATTTTCTAGCCCCATAGTATTTACAATCGTTTGCGGTATTCTTATCCACAAGACATCTATAGCTATCACAGCCAATCCTATTGTCAAAACTAGAAATTTGTTTTTCTTCATTTCCAAATCGACAATCAATACAGCTCTTATCTTCTAATTTATCTCCCATCAGTAAAAATAAGCAACAATGCTCCCTCCAACATTTAACTCTCTAGCTTTCTTCTGGTCAACCATTCCCTTATTCGTAGAAATAACCAAAGTCCCAAAATTCCTCGACGGCAAAAACCTTCGCTCATACTTATCAATCCCAGCAACATCAGCAAAATACCTCGGCTTCACAGCTTTACATTCATTCAACTTAATAATTGTAACCCTAACACCTAACCCCTTATCCCCAACACCTAGCTCGTAATCAATATGCCCTCGCTCCTTCATCATCTCGAACAATCCAATTAAAACCTTAGAGTACTTCCTAATAATAAGCTCCCGCTTCTCAATTCTCTTGGCATTCATTATCTGATTCAACCCATCCGCCACAACATCCTGACTCATCTCAAAACCTCCATAGCAAAGCTACCCAAGTCATCCGAAACCCCGAAACCCCGAAACCCCGAAACCCCGAAAAATATGAATCTCATGAGTATTTTTTAAAGCCGAGTTCCACTGCAAGTTCCCGAAAACAGTGCCGACACAAATTTAGATTATAAGATGAAACCCGCCCGCCATGTCTCCCACAAACCTCACACTTAAACGCCGCAATTCCAGACTCCCTAACCTTAGGCTTATTATGCTTCAAAAATTTCTTAAGCACAGCTGGCTTCGACCTCAACTGCCGCGTTATCTTCCTCCAATCACTAGCTGTCATAAAAATAGCGCCCCCATTTTTATGAATGATAATTTACAATTTTCTTTCATTATTCCATCCCTCCCAATTTTACACAACCCCATCTAAATTCGTGTCCATTCTTTAAATTCGCGTTCATTCGCGTGCCATTTTTATTTTCCATATTACCTACCATCTACTCACTACCCCCTACCACCTGCGATCTCTTCCGAGATCGCAATATCTCAGTCTTAAAATTACTAACCAGATAGTCTTCAATCTCCTTTCTAGTAACTGTCAACCTACGCGCTTTTCCCCTTTTAATCTTTTTCTTTTCAACAGCCTTCCCAGCCCTAGTAAAAACAACGCTAACCTCGAATCCCATTATCCCAACTTCTCTAATATATTCAACACCCGGAATCTCGATATACTCATGTATCCCAAACGAAAAACAATTATCCTGAATCTGCTTCTCCTTCAAAGTATTATCAAGAGCCGGCAATAACTTCTTAACCATAGCCATAGCCTCCGCCCCTCGAAGAGTAACCTTAACCCCAACCTCCAAACCCGGTCGAACACTCCATGTCGGAATTCTCTTCGTAGCCTTAACCTTAATCGCTTTCTTGCCACTAATAGTCTCAAGTAAAATAACTCCCTTATCCAACTTCTCAGCAACCCCACCAATATTCAAAATAACTTTCTCCAACTTAATCTCTCTCATTTTATTTTCACTTACCATTTTAACAAATACCTCCAGTTGCCCAAGTCGAACTAACGGCTAATAGCCAATAACTAACAGCTGATGAAATCTTCGATTTCATCAGCCTATCACCAAAACAGTCTTAAACGGCAAACTAACTATCTTGTCCTTCAATTTAATTTTATAACTTCTACCCCGAACCAAATCCTCAAACCCAACCAACTCACCCTTTTCACCCGCATGCTTTCCCAAAATAATTTCAACCTTAGCCCCTTCTTTCAAAGGCAAAATTCTCTCGACAGTTACACTAACAGAACCAGTCTTACTTCCGACTTCCGACTTCCGACTTCCGACTACAGTCCGAAGGACGACCGAATCTCCGACGCTAAATTTCTCCTTAGACAAAACGTTCTGCCCATCGTCCAAATTCATCTGAACCTTCGCTCCGTCCAAAATTTTCTTCCCAATTATTTTAACAATCTTCTCCCCAGCTTCCTTTTCAGAAACATCCTTCAAACTAAATTTCCTATTAACAATCTCTAACCTATAATTCCTATTCCCTATTCCCTGTTCCTTATTCCCTACATTTTGAATCGATAGATTCAAAGTGTCAAAAACCTGGACCGGAAAATTCTCATCCTTCCTAAGAATATTATTAACCCTAACCATCCCATTCAAAGTCATATACCTAGCTTCCTTCCTAGTCTTAACCAGCTTCAAAACATCCCTAAGCAAAAACAACAAACTAATTCCCTTACTAGTAGAATGCGAAGGCACAGCCACAAATCTTTTCCTCTTACCCTTTCGCGGAACCGGCCACGAAGTCGGCATCTCAGTTTTCTTTATATGCACCATTATTTCTTTTCCTCAACTTTAGTTTTTTTAATTTCAGTTTTCTTCTCTTTAACTTTCACTTCCTCACTTTTCTTGCTTTCGCTAGATCTGTGTTTATCTGTGTTTATCTGTGTGTTATTTTTTCTCTCCCCTTCTTCAGTCTTCTCAACTTTCTTCCCCTTCTTCAGTCGCCTAGCGTCTGAAGTATTCAAAACAACTATCTTCAAATTCGACGGATGAAACCAAGTAACCAACTTCTCCCCACCAGCTTTCGACCTCTGCAACCCATCAATCTGAACCCGAGTATTCTTAACATCAACATCCCCAACCTTCCCCAACTTCCCCTTAAACTTTCCCCTCATAACCTTAACCTCATCCCCCTTCCTAACCTCAATATTCCGACGACCATACTTCTCCCGCAACTTCTTATCCAAAGTCGCCCCCATAAAAGTCCGCTTAATATGATTAGGCGCGTTCGCCCTAAACTTAACCTGCTTCCGAGGCTGCTTACTCGAATTCCACGATTTATTAAATTCTGATTTCATATTATACCTTCCACCTTATATTACGATAGTTTATTTGTAATTGATTAAATTGCTCAGTATATTGTTCAGTGTCAATTTGAACAGTATGGGACACATTTCTAAGTGTTTCAAAATCGTTACACCTATCTTCATATTTATAATCAAGTCCCTTATCCACCGCTTCACTAATAAAATTAAGCTGAAACTTTAGAGCTTCCTCTAAACCCTTACCCATCAACTTAGTATTAACTTTAAATAGTTCCATCATAATATTCCTCCCACCAAATCAGTAGCCCAAGTCAGTCTCACAGCGCCAGCGATCTCACAGGCAAAGCCGGTCTCACAGCGTAGCGGTCTCACAGCGTAGCGGTCTCCGAAAATTGCCATCAATAAACACTCCCGGCAATTTTCGCCACTTCCTTCCATCTTTCCTGAACTTCACGAGCAACCGCTCCCTTTATCTGCGTCCCCTTCGGATTACCTTTCTCATCCTTCAACAAAGCAACCGCATTATCCGAAAAACAAACTCGCTCTCCAGTGTTCCTTCTCCATGGTTTCCTCTGCCTAACCAAAACAGCGTCGAAAAGCTCCCCCTTCATCTTCGGATCTCCCTTCTTAACCGTAACCTTAACCTGGTCCCCAATCTTCGCATAAGTCATCCTACCCTTCGAAGTCTTACAATGTTTAACCCCAACTATCTTACAAATCCGCGCCCCCGAATTATCACAAGCCTCCAAAACACTCCCAATATTCAAACCTCGCGTCGGCCTAGCACTTACAGCTTTCATACCTTCACCTCCGCAACTTTAATTTTCCGAACAACTTTCCACACAACAAAATGAATCGTCTTAGAAATCGGCCGAGTCTCCGCAACCAAAATCAAATCACCGACGTCACAATCATCTTTCATGCAATCCGGCAACCTAGCCTGAATCTTCGTCTTCCTTTTTTCATACCTTTCATATTTAGGCAACTTCAACATTCGCTCAAACTGAATAGTAACCCGACCACTCAACTTCTTAACAACAGTCCCCTCAAAAGTCCGCCCCCTCATCTTCAACTTCCTATCCCCATGTCGAGGACATAGTCTATCCTTACAATCAATACTTTCTTTTTTACCGACCTTGTCCGCTTTAGCGGATGCCATCTGGGCAGTCGGTACACCCTTGGGTGCTACATTTTTATTTATTTTCTTTTCTGCCATTTTCAAAAAACACCCT
>JAHIEP010000063.1 GCA_018901375.1 Nanobdellota archaeon | reverse complement strand
TGTTTTATAAGGGTTCTGGTTTTGGGTGCTAGAGGTTAGGTGTTAGATGTTAGGGGTTAGGCGAGTTGGCTGCAGATTAAAAAGGAACACGGAAGGGGTCAGGAGGGGAAACACAGAGGACACGGTACCCTCACTTATTTATATTTAAAATTGGTTGGTTAGTTTTATAAATGCTTTTTTTGGTATTAGTTTATGGTAAAGATTAAGGGTAATGAAATTGAAGAGCCGAGTATTTCGGATTCGTTTGATAGGCGGGCTGTTAAGATAGCTAATGGGATTATGGCGACGCTGAAGTTGCTTGGGATTGAGCGGGACAATGTTGAGATTCCGATGGAGAGAAACGCTCGGTTGAAGGCGCCGGCTTCGGTTGAATGGTATTTTGAGGGGCGGAATTTGAAGTATACCTATAATTTGATGCCGAAGTTTATTGAGAATCTTTATATTGTTGATAAGGTTTTGGGATTGGAAGTTGGAAAGTTGTTGGATGAGGAGATTAGCTTAGAGGAGTTTCAGCGGGAGTTTAGCGAGGACGATGATTTGGGGGAGCAGTTGGTTTCGGCTCGGGAGGTTTTGGGGGTTGGGGTTGAGGAGAAAGATTTTGGGGTGATTAGTAAGAGATATAAGGATTTGGCGAGGGAGTATCATCCGGATGTTGGTGGGAAGCATGAGGAGTTTTTGAAGATTAATGCGGCGCATAAGTTGATACGAAAGGAGTTGACTTAGGGGGTAGGGGGTAGATGGTAGGGGGTAGGGGGTAGATGGTAGGGGGTAGGGGGTAGATGGTAGGGGGTAGGGGGGTGGTTTGTTTTGGGAGTGTGATGAAATTGGCATACGGATGAACGCAGGATTTCGCGGATTTTTATTTTTGGAATTATTATGAAAGAATTAATAAAATAAAAATAAGGGGTGTTTTGATTCGTGTCTAAAGGCCTTGTGGGCAGTCATAAACCGATAAGTGTTTTTCATAGCTACTTTCTAGCTATCCAACCGTCGCCGTTTTTTTCCCAGGTTGCGTTTTTCATTACACTGTCGATTGCACGAATTACGGAGTCGCCGAGTTGAGTTCTTTCGCAAGGTCCGTTTTTGTTTTCGAATTGTAGTTTAACTATCATGTTACCTCCTTTGTAAGAAACCAAGGTTTCTTACTAACTTCTCGTTGAGTTACCTTGATTTGTTTATGATTGTTTTAGTTGTTTTTTCTTTATATAGAAATGTGGATTTGGATGTATATTTTGTGGGACGATTTTGTTTATATAGCGTTTGACTAGAAAGGAGTGCTGAGTAATTTTGGAGTGGGAATAGTCTATTTTGGCGATAAAGATTCTGATGAACCAGATTAGGTCTTGAGAGGTCGGACTGGTTCTGATGAACCGGTTGAGGTTGTGTTGCGACCGGGGGAGGCGATTTTGTCGTCGGGCGAGGCGCTTTGTCGTCGGGCGAGTTGGCTGGATGAAAGTGTTTTGCGGAATTTGGATTTTGTGTTAAGGATAGATAAGTTTGAAGTATAATAATTTTTATAAGGTGGAAATGTTGATTGGTGATATGTTTGATTATGTGACGAAAGTTGATTTTGTTCCTACTGAGGGAGATTTATTTGTGGATACTTGTGCGCTTACTTTTGTTGGGAAATTTAATCGTTATGAGTTTGAACATGAGTCGTCGTATATACTTAATGAGAAAAAAGTTGAGCGAGTTGGTAACTGTTTGAAAATGTTTGAAAAGCGTGGTAATGTGTATACTACTAGGGGAGTTTTGGAAGAACTTAATAATAGAATTATTGATTATAAAAATGCTAGAGATGGGGCTAAATTGGCGAAGAAGTTTTTTCGAGAGAGAGATAATGGGTCTTGGCCTGATTTGTCGCATGTTAGAGTTAAGAGGTCTAAGGATGGTTTGAAAACTTATAGGAGACTGTATCGATATTTGGAAAGAAATTCTTTGTCTGGAGATAGGGGAACTAAAGAGGAAAGAGGAGATATTGTCAAATTTATAAAAAAAAGAGATAGGTGTTCTATGTTGTCTTTAGTTGATAGGGGGTTGCTTGTGGATTTAATTTATTCTGGTTCTTGGAGTGGGTTGTTTGGAGCAGATATACGAATGATTGAAGTGTACGATAAGGCGTTTAGATATTTTTCTTTGGATAATTGTTTTAT
>JAHIEP010000062.1 GCA_018901375.1 Nanobdellota archaeon | reverse complement strand
AATTCGGCTGGAGGATTAGTTGCTGAGGTTTTGGAGGAAGTTGAGCTGGTTTTTGGTGAGGTTTACGAGGGTGAGATTTTGATTGATGTTGCTGATGTTGATGAGGGGATGTTGAAGATTTCTATTAGTGACGAGGAAAAAGTTAGTTTTGTCGAGGAGGATTTTATTTATAGTAGGAGTCCTGGGTTGACTGGGTTTGTATTGTCTATTGGTAATGTTGAGATAAATTATATTGTGGCTATTATTTTGGTGTTTGTTGTTATCGCTGGGTTTTTGATTAGGCGGATATGGCGTCTTCGGCGCCTTCGGCGTAGGAAATAGGGGTTAGGGGTTAGTTTGCTTTGGGAGTGTTTGTTAAAGGGTGAACGCGGTACTCTCGCTTATTGGTTTTTAAATTTGGTTGGGGCATGCTAATTTTCGCGGATTTTCTATTAGGTAGATTTTTAATGGGGGAATTGATTATTAATTTATGGTAAGAGTAAGGTATTCGTTTGGGAGTCGGCATACTGGTAGGATTGGTAATATTAGGAAACAGCGAGGGAAGTATCCAGATGTTATGAAGGATGTTGTGAGGATTTCGGATATTGTGTTGGAGATTTTGGATGCGAGGTATATTGGGGAGACGAGGAATATGGAGGTTGAGGAGGACATTCTTGCTAAGGGTAAGAAGTTGATTTATGTTTTTAATAAGGTGGACCTGTTAGGAAGTAGAGGGAAGGGGGTAGGTGGTAGTGGGGACAACGAAAATGCTATCAAGGAATTGGAGGCGCAGGTTCCTAGTTGGATGAGGCCTTATGTTTTTGTTTCAGCGACGAGAGGGATTGGGTTGAGAGAGATTAAGGCTCGGATTAAAATGGAGGCGAAGAGGATTTCTTCGAAATTCTCTTCGGGGTGTGGGGGTTTCGGGGTTTCGGGGTTTCGGGACTTAGTGGATAAAAAAGGTGGGGGGAGGTTGTTGAGTGGGCAGAAGGTTGGGCATGATGATGTTGTTAAGGGGGTTCGAAAGGGGAGGCGGGTGCATGTTGGGGTGATTGGGTATCCGAATGCGGGGAAGTCGTCGGTGATTAATTTTATAACTCGACGTGGAGTTGCTAAGACGGCTAAGCAGGCTGGGTTTACGAAGGGGATTCAGAAGATTCGGATGTCGGAGGATATTTTGATTTTGGATACGCCTGGGGTTATTCCGGCTTCGAAGTATTCGACTGAGAGTAAAAATTTTGCGGAAGATGTGAAGGTTGGGGGGCGGAGTGCTGGGGATGTGCGGGATCCGGAGGGAGCTGTTTTCTTTCTGATGAAAGAAAACGCGGAGGTCGGTAGTCGGGGGTCGGTAGTCGGTGATAATATTGAGAGGTTTTATGGGATTGATGCTGGGGGGGACGTTGAGGTTTTGATTGAGGAGTTGGGGCGGAAGAAGGGATTTTTGTGGAAGGGTGGGGTTGTTGATGAGGATAGGACAGCGAGACTGATTTTAAGGGATTGGCAGGAGGGGAAAATTTCGAAGAAATTTTCCAGTGGATTAGAGTTTTAGTTTTTTGATGTGTTAGTGACTTGGTTGCAGGGGGAGGGAATTGGCACGCGGATTGGGGCAGGATTATGCGGATGAACGCGGATGGGGAGGAGAGGACTACGATGGGGAGCAGGGGCCTTTTGGAAATACTCTCACAAATTTAAAATTATTATTGGTTGGGGCACACTGTCTTTGATTTCATATTTACGGGCGTCGCCGGGTCGGCGACTATGGGGCGCATAGTTATTTATATAGAATTTTCTTTTTGTTTTTATGGTTGAATTGGAGCGGATTAATAAGTTTTTGTATATAATCTTTGTAAATGGATTTTGTTTTGGGTTGTGTAGTTTGCATGGGGGTGTTATAGTACGTGGATGAACGCAGATGAATTTTTGGGTTGGGTGTGTTGTTTGTTGGCTTGGTGGGGTTGTAACTTGGCGGGTATAAAAATTGGGTGGGGAGATTTGGGCGGATTTGGCGGATGGGGGCGGATTTTTTAGTTT
>JAHIEP010000061.1 GCA_018901375.1 Nanobdellota archaeon | reverse complement strand
TCAATCAGTAAGTGAAATGGAAGATATTCTAAAAAATAGATCAGAAAAAGGTATCTTAACAATATCTTTTACATCCGAACAGACTGCAATTCTTTGTAAACTTTTTGATTCCCCTACGCCCCCTACTCTAATAATATCTTGCTCTCAATTTGCAGGGATTTTAGATACAGTAAGAAATATAGTATTGGATTGGAGCTTAAAGCTGGAAGCGGATGGGATTTTAGGAAAAGATTTAACCTTTAGCGAGCAAGAAAAACAAAAAGTTTCTTCAACGACATATAATATCCAAAATCTTATAGGAATTGCAGGGGAAGTTAAATCAGAAAACATACAAATAGGCGGTTATAACTTAATTCATTCCGAGTTAAAAAAACTAGGTATTCCTCAATCAGAAAGAAATGAGTTGGAAAATATTCTTGATGGTCTCAAAACTACAGAGAAAAAAGAAGAAAAGCAATCATTGATTGCGCGCGGTATGGATTGGCTCAAAAGAAATGCTTCGATTATTGGAACGTTATCAGAAATTATAAGAAATTGGATAAAATAAAAACACCTAACTACTCAATTTAGCTGACCCTACTCTGCGCCTTCAACGTGCCGTCGGTCAGTTGATATCGAATGTTATAGGAAAATAATTGGAGGGGGGAAAATGAAAATTAATAAAAAACCTTGGCCACTTAAAACAATTTATGGTATACGAAACCGCATAGATACGAATCCTGATTTTCAACGTCCAGCCGTATGGAGTCGATCACAAAAACAATTATTAATTGATTCTATTTTAAGAGATTATGATGTTCCAAAGTTATATTGGAGAAAAACTGGATCAAAACCAGATACGTATGATGTAGTGGATGGGCAGCAACGCTTAAGGGCTATTTGGGAATTTTTTGATGGCAGCTATAGATTGCCCAAAAATGCCGATTCCATTGATGGATTTGAAATAGCATCGTGCAAATATGATGAACTCCCCGACGATCTTCGAATAGGGCTTGATATTTACCCTCTAGATATAATCATCCTCGAGGAGACAGATGAAGATGAGGTTAGAGAGATGTTTCTACGTCTTCAAAATGGAACAACTTTAAAAGCTCAAGAAAAGCGAAATGCATTTCCTGGGAAAATGAGGGATTTTGTGCGAAATCTATCAGAGCATTCTTTTTTCTCGAAGGTTGGATTCAGTAATGCTCGATATACACATGATTTGGTTGTTGCACAAATGGCATGTCTTGAATTAGCCGGTGGGCCTACAAATGCAAAAAATAACGACCTAAATAAAATGTATGAAAACAACAAAGAATTTGATGACAAATCTTCTGAAGCAAGAGCGATAAATAGAGTTTTAAATTTTCTCAATGAAGTTTTTCCGGAAAAAACTCCCGAACTGGAAAGATTCAATGTAATTTCTCTCTATTGTGTTGTTGCTGAATTGATGAAACAATATGTTATTGATGAAATTAAGCCTCATTTTCAAAATTGGGTTATAAATTTTGAACAAGAAAGATATTCCCAAGAAGCAAAGTCAGAAGATGAAGCAGATCCAGAATGGGTAGCTTACAAAGAAAAAATTAGCCACAGCACGGATGCTAGTGATTCTATCCGTTGGCGTATGGAGTTTATGTTAAGGAATTTGCTCGAGAAATATCCAAACCTTTCATTAAAAGACAATCAACGTGAATTTGCACATGTTCAAAAATTAGTTATTTTCCGCCGCGACAAAGGGATTTGCAAATTGGGCATTAAATGTGACGGTATAAAATTGACTTGGGATGATTGGCATTGTGATCATAATATACCTTGGTCAAAGGGAGGAAAAACAACAGTTGAGAATGGTCAAGTATCTTGTGCAGCATGTAATTTATCGAAAAATAATATTATTATTTGACCTATAATATGTGGATGTGTTTCCGGAAGATTTGGAAGAGGCAGCTGAGGTGTTGGCGCAGAAATAACAAAAGGTATGGAGGTTTAAAATGGATTTGACACTCTTAATAGCGTTAGTTGGTGCAGCTGCGTGGTTGCCGCAGATATTTTTATGGGCCTATAAGTGGCTTGTAAAACCACAGCTACGTTTTGCTCCAGAGAATATATCAGAGATAGGATATACTTCTTTTGGATTAATTTTGAACCAGACATTTGCAATTTCAACATCAAAGAAAGACGCGCTCATAGAAAAGATCACGCTCTCAGTAAAGCATGAGTCTGGAGCTACTCACGATTTCTATTGGGATTATCTTGATGAAAAAGGCGCAGAAATGATAACTACTACTGGTGAAAGGGCAGAATTCCGAAAAAACCAAAAAGCCATCGCTCTAAAGATAAGTACACTTGGTCTAGTAGAAAAGAAAATCTATTTCCGAGATATTAGTTTTCAACAGAATCTACAGCCGCTTATGAGTACATTTATAGATAAAGCATTATATCTCGATAAAACCGAAGGTGACAATGCAAAAGAAAAAGCAAGCAAAACAAAGGAGTTTTTAGATGTGTTGGATTGTATAAAAAAGAGCTTTGATTGGAGAGAGGGAAAGTATACCGTTTCGTTATATGCATATGAAACCTCCTTGAGGAAACCGCATATTGAGCGTTATGAATTTGCTTTATCAAGAAGCCAAGTAGAACTTCTTGAAAAGAATATTGAAATAACGCAAGAGAGTCTTAAAGATCTCGTGTTGTATATCGCGAGAGACCCTAATGAACGGCCTAAGCGTTTTTGGCATTGGATTAATCCTTCATTCTACAGAGCAAATAAGAGATGATAATTAACGTCGTAAAAGTAAGTCTTTTGCGACGTTGGGGTAGAGAATTAAGCACAAAACAGAGGGGATTTCTCGAACTTTTGCGACATTCAAAGCGAATGTATGAAGAAATTAACCTATAAAGGGGAGGTGGGAGAAGATGGCAAAACATAAAGCCCATGCACCTAATTTCAAAGAAAGAGGCGGGGTAAAGGAATTTATTTCTGAAGATGGGAGG
>JAHIEP010000060.1 GCA_018901375.1 Nanobdellota archaeon | reverse complement strand
CGCCCACCCAAATCAAACAAGTAAACCTTAGTCGCCCCACTCGCAGGCGCAACCACCGTCGACGAAACCGAACTCCCACCAAAATCAAACGAAATCCGAACCCGACTAATCACCCCCTCGTCCACATCCCTCTTCACCTGAACCGAAGCAACATCCTTATCAGCGTCGTAAAAAGTATAACCCCCCGACGACAAAACCGAAACCCGCCCCTCCAAATCCGAAAAAATCAAAGCATCACTCACAAGAGGAATCACCGCCGCCCACAAAATCGTCACAGCAGCAACTGTCACCAAAATAATCAAAACAGTAGCAACAATAGCACTAATCCCTCTCTTTCCCATTAAACCATCAATAAATCAAACTATATAAAATTATCCAATCACAATACTCCATCCCGAAACCCCGAAACCCCGAAATACCGAAATACCGAAACACCGAAACACCGAAACACCGAAACACCGAAACACCGAAACACCACAACCCCAACAAAGCTGAGCTCAAGGTCCCAAACTAAACAAAGCATACTCCACAATCCCAGCCAACTTCTTAATATCCTTCAACTCAACCACCCCAATCCTCTCCTCAAATTCATAATAATCCCCAGCATCGCCCGCCACCTCTTCCATAATCAAATTAATCGCCGTCTCACTCGACCCCTCCGACTCAACATGCCGATTCCCAACAACCTGAATCTTCGCCTGAGCCAATTCCTCCTCGCTGATATCGCCCATCTTCCTAAACTCCTCCAAACAAATATCCACAACTTCTTTCTCTTTCTCAACATCAGTCCCAGCAAAAATAATCATATACCCATAATTTTTTCCCAAATCCAACTCACTCTTAATAGCATAAACCAACCCCCTCTTCTCTCTAACCTCGCCAAACAATTTAGAACTCATCCCCTCTCCCAAAATCGCAGAAAAAACCTCAGCCACATAACGCCCCTTCTCACCCGAACACGGAAAATGAAAACCAATCGCCAAATTAGTCTGCTCAACCCCCTCCCTCTTTTCAGAATCCCGAACATTTTTTTTAACAACTTCCGGCACCCCGGAACCCCGAACCACCGAACTCCGAACTACCGACGATTTTTCAGCAATTCGAATAATTTCTGAAAAATCATTGTTCCCCACGACACACAAAATAGAATTATTAGGAACATACATTTCTTTATGCTTCTCTACCAAATCCCCTCGAGAAAACCCCTTAACATTCTCAGCAGTCCCAGCGATAAACATCCCAAACGGCTTCTCATACAAATTCCCTTTTATCTTATCAACAACATGCGCCCTCGGATTATCCCGATACATCTTTATCTCCTCGCAAATAACACTCGCCTCTTTTTCAAATTCCTCCTCGGGAAAACTCGCATTAAAAAAAACATCAAAAACAACATCCATCGCAATACCCAAATGCTCCGACGGCAACCTCACATGATACGCCGTAATCTCCTCACTAGTAAACGCATTCAAATCCCCACCCACCCTCTCTACCTCCTCAGCTATCTGCTTAACATCCCGCTTCTCCGTCCCCTTAAAACAAAGATGCTCCATAAAATGCGCTATCCCCTTTTCCTCCTCGGTCTCATAAGCCGCCCCATACTTCACAGCCAACATCACCGTCGTAACCGGCACATCCCGCTTCTCATGCAAAACCGTCAACCCATTCGCCAAAACTTTCTTATTAAATTTCATAAACAAAAACCGAAAACAGCCCTTTTATTTCTTTCTTTTTTCCCTTGGAGAAAGAATAATAGGAAGATAATCCCTCTGTAAATTTTCCCTCACCTGTTCGGGAGTCTTCCCATGCTCAACATAGTTTATTATGGAAAGACAGTTCGCCTCCCAATCTCGTGGTGCAATTTTGTATATTCGCCTAGAGGAGTTATTATAAGAAGATATCAAACTCCTTATCAAGTTCATACTTGTAACAGGCTTAATCTTCTCCTTTACCTGGTAAAATAATCCACCAATACTCGCCCTATAAGAAGCAATTCTTCTTTGAATCGTTTCGGCAGATGCATCCTCTTTAAGAATAAAGGGATTTCTACCACTAAAAATCAAATCAAAAACCTTCACTGAATCTACTTCCATACCTCCCGGAATAACCAAAGGTTGGTCAAAAATATCAACTTCATTCTCCAATTTCATATTATTCACATCATATTATTCACAAACAACTCTTTTTAATTATTTGGCTTCCTCAGATATTATCCTTGGAAGATAATTTTCCTGCAATTCCTCCTTCACTTCATTCACCAACCTACCCCTATCACAATAGAAAAATACAGAAATATCAGCAATAGTATCTCGAAGATTTGAGGCTTTTATGGGATACTCTCCTAGAATAGACTGAAAGAAAGAATCCTCCTTAACGGGCTTCCGTCCCCACAATCCTCCAACGGCCGCACGATATATTGCAACAACCTCCCTCGCGACATCCTCATCACCAAAACCGGATGCTTTATATTTCTCCCATAATTCAGCCTCTAAAGAAAAAAATTTAGACGCATCAACCTCCATTCCATTAGGAACTTTCAAGGGATTACTCGGAATAGAACTAAGCTTTACCATAAAAATAAACAATTTCAAACCTTTTATTTCTTCCTAATCAAAATAATCCTTTCCCCATCCATTTCAAAATCCTCATCAATCCCAAACTCACTTTCCAAAAACTCAACCAACCATTTCCGTTTAGCATACATCCCACTTCCAGACAAACCCTCAACCCGATAACTAACAACAACCATATCCTTTTCACCCAAAACCTTCATAATCTCCAACAAAAACTTCTTAGAATAATTCCTCTCAAGCCCCTCCAATGCATCAACAACCTGAAACAAAAAAACAACCCTCGTAGATTTAACTCCCTTAATAATTTTCAAAACCGAATCCAAATCAAACAAATCCAACTTCACCGCCCAAGCATCAAAACCCCTCTCCTCAAAATACCCATTCATCCCATCAACCAACTGCCCAACCGCCTCAACCCCCACATACCTAATCCCCGACGGTAAAAACTCATACGAAAACCCATTCACCCCACACCCCAAATCAATTACCGTCTCTATTTCCTGTTGCCTATTACCTATCACCTCAAAAATCTCACCATAAAATTTCTCATAATCTCTCAAGGCAGAACTCTTATGTGCCACCAATATATCCCGTGACCCGTGACCCGTGACCCGTGACCTCGCGAAGCGCATAACCCTATTAGTCAAAAAAACCCCAAAATATTTCCGCAAAAAACTTCGAGTCTCTTTAACATCCTCATCATTCAATTCCAAAGCCCGCAAAACTACAGAATCCGGCAACCCAGAAAATTCCCGTTTCTTCTTTACTTCATTAATCAAATTCATTCTAACAAATAAACTCTAATCAACTTTAAAACAATTACCCCCAAACAAAATCCGCATCCCCTTCCCCTTCTAACGCGAAGCGATCTAACGCGAAGCGATCTAAAGCCGAAGCTCTAACCCCCCCACTTTCCGTTTACACATAAACGTAAACCCCAACCCCACAACCCACACCAATCCCCGCCCCAACCCCCAACCCCACAACCCACACCAATCCCCTCCCCAAAACCAAACCCAACCCCAAAAACAAAAATCAGCATGCCCAACCAAACTTAACAACTAATAAGTGAGGGTACCGCGTCAATCCAAACAATCCGCGAAATCCGCATTCCTTCTTGACCCTACAGCCACTCAAACACTCAAACACTCCAACACCCAACTTTCCGTTTACACATAAACGTAAACCCCAAACCCCAAAACAAAATCCGCATCCCATTCCCCTTCTAACGTGAAGCGATCTAACGCGAAGCGATCTAACGCGAAGCGATCTAACGCGAAGCGATCTAACGCGAAGCGATCTAACGCGAAGCGATCT
>JAHIEP010000059.1 GCA_018901375.1 Nanobdellota archaeon | reverse complement strand
TTTTATGAACGGACTTACATGGACTTTTTTGAGATGGGGGAGAAGTATATTTTTTGTTTGAGTGTAGCTTGTTTATTGTGTAACTTGGAGTTTAGATAAAGGGACACGGGCGAGGACGGGGGGGACACACGGGTGACACGGAGTCTTGATAGAGGTTTTGTGACTTTGGAATAGTAACTTTTAAGTAGGGTTTGGGATTAATTTTTTTGTAATATAATTGCCATATTATTTTGAACAAGTGACGACTTCGAAAGTGACTCTCTAGGAATATGGTTAGTAAGTTTTCTTTTAGATGTGTCTTTATTTGTTAAGGGTGTTATGGCGGGGTGGGTGGGTAGTCTTGTTTTGGTGGGGGTGGGTGTATTGTGAGTTATGAGTGTACTAAATATTTTACAGATGAGGGGTGGGATTTGTGAGATATTTCTACTGGTTCTTTTGAGGAACTTGCTTTGGTTACTCTTGGAATCCTTCTGAATAAAGGGCTCACGAGATTGGCTGAGGCTATTGAGAAAGCGAGTGAGAGTAAAAAGATATTATTTGTTATAGTATTAGTGTTACTTTTCAGAGTGGCGCTGAGGCTTTTTTATTTTTTACAATTAGGTATTCTGCTATTAGGATATTTTATAAAGTTTTGATTGTTTGATATTTTATGAAGAATATTGTGATTGTTAATTTTAAAACTTATAAGTCTGGGAAGGATGTTTTGAAATTGGCACGAGCTCTGGAGAGCTCGAGGCGTCAGGCGTCAGGCGTCAGGCGTCAGTGGAATTTGGTTGTTGGGGTTTCGGCTTGTGATGTTGAGGAGGTTGCTTCTAAAACTAAGTTGAGGGTTTTTTGTGAGCATGTAGATGGGCTTGAGGCGGGTCGGAATACTGGTTTTGTTTTGCCCGAGGCTGTTAAGGCGGTTGGGGCTGTGGGAGTTTTTTTGAATCATTCGGAGCATAAGATTTCTTTTGAGGTTTTGAAGAGAAGTGTTAAGATATGTAGGAAGGTAGGTTTGGAGGTTTGTGTTTTTGTTGCTTCGTTGAGTGAGGGCTTGAGGGTTAAGAAGTTGAGGCCGGATTATTTGGTTGTGGAGCCGCCTGAGTTGGTTGGTGGGTCTCGGTCTGTGTCGTCGGTTAAAGGATATGTTTTTGGGATTTCTAAGAAATTGGGTTATCCGTTTTTGGTTGGGGCTGGGGTTAAGAGTGGGGAGGATGTTGCTTTGGCTTTGAGGGATGGGGCTGTTGGGGTTGCTGTTTCGTCTGGGGTTGTCAATGCGAAGAATCCTGGGAAAGTGTTCGCTTCGCTAGTGCGTTAGAGTGTTAGTGTATTAGTGCGTTAGTGTTGGGAAGGTTTTTATAATGTTGCTGTCCATCCGCCGTCGACGATTAACTCTTCTCCTGTTATGTAGGAAGAGGCGTCGCTTGCTAGGAAAACTGCTGGGCCTGCGATGTCGATTGGTTTTCCTGTTCTTTTTAGTGGTAATTTGGTTAGCATTCCTTGTTTCGTTTTTTTGTCTGCTAATATTCCTTTGGTCATTTCGGTTTCTATTATTCCGGGGTGTATTGAGTTTACTCTTATTCCTTGTGGACCGTATTCTGCTGCGAGGGATTTTGTTAGTAGTCTAATTCCTCCTTTGCTTGCGCAGTATGCGGCGGCTTGTGAGTAGCCCATTATTCCTGCGACTGATGAGATGTTGATTATTGATGCTCCTTTTTTCATGTGTTTTAGTGCGGCTTGTGAGCAGAGGAAATGTCCTTTTAGATTTATGTTTATTGTTTTGTTCCAGTCTTCTTCTTTTAGACTTTTGGTTTCTCCCGGGATGAATATTCCTGCGTTGTTGACGAGGATGTCGATTTTTTTGAATTGTTTGATTGTTTGTTGTATGAGGTTTTCGACTTGTTCTTTGCTTGAGATATCTGTTTTTATGTAGATTGCTTTTTGATTTAGTTTTTTGATTTTGTCGACGGTTGTGTTTCCTGGGATGATATCGGAGACGACGACGTCTGCTCCGTTTCTTGCTAGTTCGATTGCGATTGATTGTCCGATGCCTCTTGCGGCGCCGGTTACAATAGCGACTTTATTTTTTAGACTGAACATATATACCTCTTTTGTATTTGGTGATTTGATTATTTAAAGGCTCTGGTTTGGAGAAGAGTTTTTAAAGATTGAATGTTAATTGTTTTTATGAAAGAAGTGAAGAGACCGTGGGGGGAGGAAAAGCATTTTATTAAGAATAAGAAATGTACCGTTAAGGTTTTGAGTGTTAGTCCTGGACAAAGATTGAGTTTGCAGAAGCATGCGTATCGAGTGGAGAGGTGGTATTTTTTGACGGATGGTTATGCTCAGCTTGGTAAAAAGGTTTTGAAATTTAAGAAGGGGGATTTTGTCAGCGTCGATAAAGGTAAGGCTCATCGTCTTGTTGCTAAGGGAAAGCGGGTTGATGTTTTGGAAATTTCTGAGGGGAAGTTTTTGCAGTCGGATGAAGTTAGGTTGGAGGATGATTATGGGCGAAGCTGATGCTTCTGGTGATGCTCTTTGAGCGGGGATACAAAAATTTTGTTTTTGTGGAGATTGGGATTTCATCCCAGGTGATAGTCGCCTTTGGCGACAGGGGCTTGGTGAGTTTTATTTTTTGCGAAGATATATAAATGTTCTTGATTGTTTGTTGTTGAGGTGTAAATGGGAGAGCTTGAGAGAATTAAGAAGCGGAAGATTGATGGAGGTCGGGCTAAAATTATTGCTGTTGATTTGGGTGGGACGAATTTGAGGATTGCTTTGATTAAGGAAAATAAAATTTTGGGGTATATTAAGGAGCGGACGCCTATTACTTCCGACGGTATAAAGAAAAGGATTTTTGAGTTGGTTGAAAATTATATGTCTGATGATGTTAAGGGAATTGCGGTTGCTTCGCCGGGGCCGTTGAAAAATGGGACGATTATGAATCCGCCGAATTTGCCGTTGAGGAATTATAATTTGAAGAAGGCGTTGGAGAAAAAGTTTAAGGTTCCCGCGGTTGTTAAGAATGACGCGGACTGTGTTGCTTATGCGGAGTTGATGTTGGGTTATCGACGGAAGAATTTTATTGTGTTGACTTTGGGGACGGGGATTGGGGGTGGGGTTATCATTGACGGGAAACTTTATCGAGGTGGGGGTTATGCGGGAGAGCTTGGTCATATCATTTTGGATGATGGAAAAGATTTTGAATCGTTGGCGGCGTCGAAGAG
>JAHIEP010000058.1 GCA_018901375.1 Nanobdellota archaeon | reverse complement strand
TTCCCATTTTTTTAACCTCCCTTTTACCTCTTCTGTAAAGTCTAGTGTTTCTAATTCGATTTTGTATTTAAATGTTTCTGTAAGAAACCTTGGTTTCTTACCAACTTCCTTTTGGACCAATTAAGGAATTTTTGACCACGATTTTTAATAAATTGTGGTTTCTGGAATTTCAAGAAGATATTTTCCTTTTCCTGAAATGCGCGAAGTCGAAGACTTCGAGGTAGTAGGTGGTAGGTCGCTACGCTTGTAGGTGGTAGGTCTGATCGGTTTCTATAATTTTATTAGAATTTTTAAAAATGTTTTATCGTATTTGTGTATCTTGGAATTGAAGGTATCTCTATTAATTTATTGAATTTAGCGACGGGAAGAATTATCGGTTTCCATGAAATTACTTTTATAATTTCTAAAATGTTGTTTTGCTCGTCGGTATATACTGCGAAAAATGGGTCGCAAAAAAATGAATGGATTTTTAATCGTCGTGGTTTTTTGAAATCGAATAATAATAATGCTCTTTTCCTAAAAACCATTAAGCCTAGGATTTGTTCTAAGATGTTACATTTACCGACGACTAATGGTAATTTTTTGCCTTTGTGTTTTAATATGATTTTTTTAGTTTTCATGCTAGTACCATTGTGATTTTTTTAAATTTTGATAATGTTTGTAGGCGTGGTCAACTGAGGCTTCGTGGACTTTGTCGTGGTGGATGAAGCCACCGCCGAATGATTTTGGGATGTGCATGAGTTCGTGGATGATGACTTTTGTTTGTTCGTCGTCGGGAAGTTTGTCGAATTTTTCGGAGATGACTTCTACGAGGTAGAATCCTTTTTTTCTGCCCATTCCGATTTGCATTGCTTTGCCGAGGGCGTGGCATCTTGCTAAGGTTCGTCTGGCTTTTGAGCCGGTGGATCTTAGAAAGGCGACGTGTTCTAGGAGGACGTGGTTCCAGCCCATTTTTTCTACTACCTCTTCGGCGATTAATTTTATGTCGTCAGCTTTATGATATTTTATGGCCATGATTTCTTTCTTTTTAGAAAAAAGAAATTTCTCGCAAGTAGAAAAAACTCTTCCAAAACTCCATTTTGATTTAATTTCACTTTATTACCTCTATTGTTTTTATTTTGGATGTGTGCCCTTTTATTATTGTTGTTTTTGCTTTGAAATGTTTTGATAGGAGTTTTTCTAATTCTTGGTTTGCCTTGTTGTCTTTGGCTGGGTTTTTTAGGAAGACTTTTTGGATTTTGCCGTCGATGTCGATTTGGATTGTTTGTTTGCTGGAGTTTGGTTGGACGCGAATTTGGAGTTTCATTTATTTGTTAATAGGAGTTTGTATTAAAGGGTTCTGGTGTGATGAGTTTATCTGTGTTCTGCAAATTAAATTGGAACGCACCCAAATGGTGAACCTCTGGTGAGGTCCGGATTGGGGCAGGATTGACACGGATTAACACGGATTTTTTAATTTGTCATAATCTCAATTCCATCTCTGTGTTTTAATGGGTGGTCTTTGCCAACGGGTTGTTTGGTTCGGACGTCGATGGCTTTTATGAATTTGTCTCCGATGTCGGTGTGAAGGTGGTATGCGAAATTTAGTGCGGTTGTACCACTTGGTAGGAGGAAGCAGTCTGGGAGAATGTTGCCTTTGGAGTCTGCGAGTTTTGAACCAGCTGGGAAAATTGCGATGTATTTTAAGAGGTCAAATACTGATTTGTCGAGGACGTTTTGGACGCCGGTTGAGCCGTAGATGTCTAGGACGTTTTTTTGAATTGACTCTAATGCTTCTTTTTGTTTTTTGTTTATTTTACCCTCGCTAATTTTTATTGTCGAATCTCCTTGGATGTATTCTATTAGTCCGGCATTTGCGGCTTGCCTCAGGGAGAGCTCAGCGTCGGAGGAGCAGGGGATTATTTGGATGTTTGGAAATTCTTGTTTTAGTTTTTCTAAATTTTCTTTTGCGCCTGGCTTGTCGATTTTGTTTGCGGCGATTAGCATTGGTTTTGTTGAGTGTCGTAGGGTTTCTGTGAAGATTGACAGATCTTGTTCTGACCATAATGTTGGTTTTTCTGGATTTAATTTTAGTTTAATTAGAACTGATTTTACGTCGTCTTCTTTTACCCTTAATCCTGAGAATTGTTTTGCAACTTCTTTTGCGAAATCTTGTTTTGTTGTTTGAATTGTTCTTGACATTTTGTCCCAGACTTTTTCGAAGATTGCTCGGTACCATTTATTGAGTTCGTTTTCTAGCATTTTGACATCTTGAATTGGGTCGCCTGTTCCCTCTCTTCCTTCTTTGTCGGTTGTTCCTGAGGCGTCGACGATTTGGATGAACATGTCAGCTTGTCTTAAACTGTCTAGGAATTTATTTCCGAGTCCTTTGCCTTCAGATGCTCCTTCGACTAGACCAGCGACGTCCATTAGTTCGACTGGAACGAATCGTGTTTCGCCTGTGCAGAATCCGGTTCGTGGATTGCATTTTGTTTTGAGTTCTTTGCAGAGAGCTTGGACTCGGACGTAGCCGATTCCGTGATTTGGTTCGATTGTTGCGAATGGATAGGATGCGATTAGGACGTCCGACAGCGTCGCTGCTTTGAAGAATGTCGACTTTCCGCATGATGGTTTTCCTATTAATCCTAGTAACATTTTAATTATTGAGAAGTTTGAAAAATTCTTCTCGGGTTATTTTAATTTCGTTTAGTATTCCTCTGAGTAATCCTCTTTTTATTTGTTTACCTGAATGATTTGGGACGACTGTTGTTCTTCCGTCTGCATGCCTATAAAACATATGACTGCCTCTTTGCCTGATTAATTGGAAGCCAATTTTTGTTAAGAATTTTGTTAGTTCGGTGGCTGAGAGTAACGGTAATTTCATATTGTAATTTCTTGAACGCCTAGGAATTTTGCTTCCCTTGAAACTGTAAATGGAGATTCATTTTGAACTTCCAAGCATAACTGAATTGCTTCTTTCATATTTTTCATTAGTTCGTCGAGAGTGTCTCCTTGAGTTAGGCAGCCTTGGAGTTCTGGGACTCTTCCGATATATCCGCCTTCTTCGTCTTGCTCTATTAAAATGTGAAATGTATTCTCCATATTTATTTGATGAGTGGGATGTTTATAGACTTTTGGTTTGAAGGAGCCCGCCGGGATTCTACTCACGATTTGCATTCCAAAAATATTTTCTTCTTTCTTTTTCTTACACCCAATTGGTGTACCTCTGTTGAGGCAAAGCGAATTGTTCACCCACAGACTTGTCCGGGGTTCAAATCCTTATGAGCCCGCGGGGATTTGAACCCCGGACCTCTAGCTTTCTTAGACGAAAGCTTGATTATTCCCGTAGGACTAATGCCATATAAGACTAGCGCTCTGACCAGGCTGAGCTACGGGCTCATAGAAGTATTGAATATTTGAGATATAAAAAGGTTGGGATTATTTTTTACAGATGGCTAGTATCTTACATGTGTCTTTTGATGTTCTTACCGTTACATCGTTAAAGTAAATATTGAAAAAACTTTTTAGATCGTATTTGTCGTATTTGTAAGCTACTAATATTATTATCTGGTCTCCTTTATTAAAGGTCACTGTTTTTTTATTGAGACTTATAGTTTTGTCTTTCTTGATTGTGTAATATGCTTCAAGTCTTGGGGCTCTGAACCTAACTCCGAATTCTACGTCGTCCTTACTTAATCCTAATTGTTCTGGGATTTTTATTAACCAATTGTTAAATGCTTTATTTTTTGTATATTCTAAAGCTCGCTGTTCGTGTTTTTCGTCGTTTATGGCTGCATCGATTACTAGCAAGTCTCCGCCCTTCATGGAGTTTCTTATTTCATATAATATCTCGTTAATTTCAAAGTTTCCTATTGTGTTTCCCAGAATAAGAAATATTTTTCTTTTGAAATCTCCTTTTTCTAGTAATGGTGTGACGTTCTCTAGGTTTTCGAAATCTGAAATGTTCCATTGTGATTCTATGATTTCTTCTACATCTAATTTTGAAACTAGGTCTATAGCTTTTTTGACCATATATCCGCTTATATCGATTGGGCAATATCTCACTTTGGCTTTTCCTTGAAGGAGTTTGACTATTGTTGCCCCTTTTTTTCCGTCGCCGCAACCGAGATCTATGATGTTGATATGTTTTTCGTTAATCTTACTTAGTATCTCTTCAATGTTTGTTTCGATTAAATGGAAGCCTTCTTTTTCATCCATATTTTTTTTATAGCTCTCATCGTTGCCAAGATCTAAATATCCTTGTGCTTGTTCTGGCGTTAGGTACCAGAGTTTTGAGTCGGCGATGTTCCAAATTCGGGTGTTGCCTTCGAGAGAGTATCCTCGCTTAATTAGTTCTTTGAAAATTAAACCGTTAATTTGTGGGGTTTCTTCGGCCGTTGTCATGTTCTTATTGATGTATTTCGGTTTTTATGTGTTTGTATTTATTGTTAGGAGGTAACGGTAGCAACTGTGTTGCTACAGAACGCTTCGATTAAGAACGCTGGTGCTTAAGAACGGCTTCGACTGAAGAACGGTTGCGTCTTAAGATGAGGGCTTCGTCCGATTTGGGATAGTTTGTTAAGGTGGTTTTTTAATTAGTTGGGAGAACTTATCCTATTCATTAAACAATAAAATTTATATTCGTTTGATGAACAATCTTCGTCAGAAATAAAACATGGACCTCTATTTAGTCCCTGTTGCGAGACCCATTCTTTGGTAGTTGTCTTATCAAAGTTTTTCGTTTATTGGTTTTATGGACGCTCCTACCTCTTCGCAATTTGCATTTTGGAAAATAGAACGCTCCGTCCTCGACCTGCGGGCATGAAATTCTGAGGAATTCCAATTTGAACAAATCCCTACCTTCGCTGAACGCTCCGTCCTCGGCCTGCGGGCATGAAATTCTGAGGAATTCCAATTTGAACAAATCCCTACCTTCGCTGAACGCTCCGTCCTCGGCCTGCGGGCATGAAATTCTGAGGAATT